>VSOD01000322.1 GCA_009774655.1 Lachnospiraceae bacterium | reverse complement strand
CTATTATGATTATATTGGTTTTACTGTGTCCATGCCGGCAGTCTATCAGGCAGAGAACGCGGCGCTGGCAGTGACGGCGCTTGTCAGACTGGGGGACGGACGTATCACGGTGCCCGTGATGCAGGAAGGAATCCGGAAGACGGCCTGGGAGGGCCGGATGGAGGAGATTCTGCCGTCCGTATTTCTGGACGGCGCCCACAATATAGACGGCATCAGGGCTTTTCTGGAGACGGTGAGGCTGCATCCCTGCAAGGGGAAGCGGAAGTTATTATATTCTGTTGTGAGAGATAAGAAATATCAGGCGGTGACGGAGGCGGTAGCCCTCTCAGGCCTGTTTCATGAAATCGGCGTGGTGGCGCTTAAGGATGAGCGTGCCCTGCCGCTTACGATACTGGAAGATTCCTACAGGCAATATACGGGATTTATCTGCAGGGCTTATGATGATCTGGACAGCGCCTTTCGGGAGCTGGTACGGGAGAAAGATGACGAGGATATGGTGTATATTGTCGGTTCATTATATTTGGCGGGCGAGATCAAAGCCCTTTTAAGGAGGCCTCGGCATGATTAATTTTGAAGAAGAGCTGAAGAAATTCCATCCCAGTTTAGAGGTTGAGGATGCGGAGGAAGCAATTTATAATCAGGATTTGACGGATATGGCCGATCTGATGGTCAAGATTGTGAAGGAAGCGAAGAAAGCCGAGATACAGGCGGCATTAGACATAGAATAGGGGACTGGCATAGATGATTTGTTATCAGTGTGGATGTAGTCTGTCCGAACATGATTTTTGCACGAACTGCGGTGCCGATGTAGCCCTGTACAAGAAGATCATATATATCTCCAACCGTTTTTACAATGAAGGTCTGGAGAGGGCAAACGTCAGAGATTTGACAGGTGCGATCACCAGTTTGCGTCAGAGTTTAAAATTTAATAAAAACAACGTGGAAGCGCGCAACCTGCTGGGACTGGTATATTTCGAGACCGGCGAGGTGGTGGCGGCGCTCAGCGAATGGGTCATCAGCAAGAACTTAAGGCCGAAGAAGAATATAGCGGATGACTATATTGATATGATCCAGACCAATCAGAACCGGCTGGATACCATCAATCAGACGATCAAGAAATATAATCAGGCGCTTACCTACTGTAATCAGGACAGTCTGGATCTGGCGGTGATCCAGCTCAAGAAGGTATTGTCCTTAAACCCGAAATTTATCAGGGCACATCAGCTGCTGGCGCTTTTGTATATCAACAGTGAGGAGTGGGAGAGGGCCAGAAGAGAGCTGACCAAGTGCAGAGAGATTGATACGAATAATACGGCCACGCAGCGCTACCTGAAAGAGGTAGAGGAGATGCTGGTGCCGGAGGAAGGTGTGAAGCAGTCTTCCCGGAAGAAACAGAAGACGGACGATATCGTCAAATACCAGAGCGGTAACGAGACCATCATCCAGCCGGTCAATATCAGAGAAGGCAAGGGTGTCACATCACTGCTGAATCTGGGGATCGGGGTGATCATCGGTATCGCGATCGCCATATTTCTGATCCTGCCGGCCAGGATACAGGCCTCCCGGGCGGATATCGACGAGGATCTGCGCAAAGTGAGCGAACAGTCGGATGCCAAGACTGCCACCATCGACGAACTGCAGCAGCAGGTGAATGAGCTGACGAAGAAGAACGGCGACCTGCAGCAGGATCTGGAGGCTTATCTGGGCACTGACGGCAAGCTGCGGTCGGTGGAAAGCCTGCTGAAGGCGGCGGATGCATATTTGACCAATCCGGAAGAAGTCACGGTGGTGGCGGATTATCTGGAAGAGATCGTGCAGGATGATACGGAGGGAGGGGACGGCAATTCGGAGTCCTTCGAGGATCTGTATAATACACTGCTTGCGCTTGTCGGTCCCAGCGTGGCGCAGGCGTACTACGATGACGGTTATGAAGCATACAGACAGGAGAATTACGCGGATGCGATCCTGAATCTGGAGAAGGCATTTAAGTACGATGCGGCTAACGGAGATGCGCTTTACAATCTGGCCAACTCCTATTACCGTACCGGGGAGGAAGAGAAGGCGAAGGATGCTTACCGGCAGGTAATCGAGCTGTTCCCGAATACGGAGAAGGCGAGCAAGTCGGAAGCCTTTCTGGAGGAAATGGAGAACGCAGAATAAGTCTGACTGCTTATCCGTGAAAAATGACGATGTGGAAGCTGTGGAAGAAGCGTCCGGATAAAGAATAAAGAGATACGAAAGAGAAAGGACATGGCGTATGCCATGTCCTTTTCGTGCGTCAGAAGAATCCATGCCAAAACAGGGGAAAGGAGTTTACATAACATGGAAGATTTTAAAGTGATCGACAATTACCTTATGATAAGGCTTCCGGATGAAATAGATCATCACATATCGGTTGACATAAGTACAAGAGCAGACCGTTATATCATGACAAAGAAAGTGGGTAATGTTGTGTTTGACTTTGAGAGGACAACCTTTATGGACAGTTCGGGGATCGGCATTATTCTGGGCAGATACAAGAAGATCGCCTGTTTTGGCGGCAAGGTCTATGCCATCAATGCAGACAATCGGATACGGCGCATCCTGCTGCTGTCAGGGCTGCAGAATATCGTGGAGATCATTTCGAATTAGACAAACCACACGGAGAAACTGCAGATAAGGGCAGCGGGGATTTGAAAGGATTCCGTGCTTCGCAGGATTTGAGAAAAGGATAACAGATTGCAGGCTGAGAGAAAGGAATGGATAGTAAGATGATAGAAGTGATTGAAAAGCAAAGCGGCAATAAGACGATCAACAAGATACGGCTGGAATTTGCGGCGGTGTCGGACAATGAGTCCTTTGCAAGAATGGTGGCAGCGGCTTTTATCGCACCGCTGAACCCCACACTGGAGGAGATGTCGGACGTGAAGACTGCGGTCTCCGAGGCCGTGACCAATGCGGTGATCCATGGCTATGAGAACCGCAATAATCCGGAGGACAGGGTGTATATGGACTGTATGCTGCAGGGGGATGTGCTGGAGGTGGTGATTTCGGATCGCGGTGTCGGCATTGAGAACGTGCAGCTGGCCATGGAACCGCTCTATACCTCCAAGCCGGAGCAGGATCGCTCGGGGATGGGCTTTGCCTTTATGGAGGCCTTTATGGATGATCTGGAAGTGGAATCGGAAGCGGGCTGTGGGACACTGGTGAGGATGTGCAAGAAGATCGGTGTCAGCTCCTGGATAGACAGCGAGGAATAGCCGATGGAAGAGACTGCCGTATTAATCGAACGATCACAGGCAGGAGATAAAGAGGCAAGAGAGACACTGATTGAGGAAAATCTGGGCCTGGTGCGGCATATCGTCAAGCGTTTCGCCGGGCGTGGATATGATATGGAGGATCTGTTCCAGATAGGATGTATCGGGCTGATGAAAGCCATAGACAAGTTTGACCTGCACTATGAGGTGCGGTTTTCGACCTATGCCGTGCCCATGATCCAGGGAGAAATCAAACGCTTCCTGCGGGATGACGGTATGGTGAAGGTCAGCAGGACATTGAAGGAGAACGGCTGGAAGATCAAGCAGGCCGCCGAGCGACTTTCCCAGAAGCTGGGGAGAGAAGCGACGCTGAAGGAGCTGTCGGAGGCCACGGGACTGGAGACGGAGGATATCGTGATGGCGCTGGATGCCAATGTTGAGGTGGAGTCCATCTATAAGTCGGTGTACCAGTCGGATGGCAACGAGATCTATCTGGTGGATCAGGTGGTGGGCGGCAGCGGCGGCATGGGATATTCCACCATGGGACAGGCCGGCGCGTCTTCCGGGGTCTGTGAGGACACGGAGAAGGAGAAGGTGCTCAACCACATGCTTTTGGAGCAGCTTCTGGGGCAGCTGGAAGAACGGGAGCGGGAGCTGATCAGTATGCGCTACTTTCAGGACAAGACGCAGATGGAGGTGGCAAAGTGTCTGGGGATCAGCCAGGTACAGGTGAGCCGGATGGAGAAGCGGATCCTGCTGCAGATGCGGCAGGAGGTGTAACGGTAGAAGAATTGCGTTCCGGGTGCCCGCTGCTTTTTGCTGACCATATTTTTTTCTTTTTTTCATGGGAATTTGTGTTTGGAAAGACATGGCGGTGCAAGTGTGGTAAAATCAGAGACAGGATATGGTAAACGGAATTTCTGATGCTGTTTACTGCAAAATAATATACAAGAACGGGAAAGGAGAAGGGACGAAAGGATGAATACTTTTGAGTATGAAGTAGTCAGCATTGACGGGGATTATGCGAACCTGAGGCGGATTGATGTGGAGAGCGATGAGCTGAAGCTGGTGGCGAGAGCGCTGCTTCCGCCGGAGATCATGGAAGGAACGAAGCTGAAATATGAGATGATGCAGTATGAAATATATTGAGAAAACAGTACATTGCTCTCACAATTCCCCGCAGGATCATGAGAGCAGTGTACTGTTTTTTATGGTACGATTTCCAGCCAGTATCCATCGGGATCAGCAATGAAATAGATGCCCATTGCCGGATTCTCATAGCAGATACAGCCCATTGCTTTATGTTTTTCATATGCCGCATTATAATCGTCCGTGTGGAACGCCAGATGGAATTCACAATCGCCCAGATTATATGGCCGCTCCATATCCTTCAGCCATGTCAGCTCCAGAAGGAAATCTCCTTCTTCGCTTCCCATGTAGACAATGATAAAAGAACCGTCCTCTGCTTCCTTCCTGCGCACTTCCCGAAGCCCCAGGGCTTCCTCATAAAATGCCATGGATTTCTGCAGATCAAATACGTTGTAGTTTTCATGAATCATTTTGAAGTTCATACGTTCCTCCTCGATTTTAAGTGTAACGACGAAAAAGTTTTTGCATTCATCATTATGGGTATCATACCATATTCCGGGAAATAATCAACCATAGTTACAGTTTACGGCCTAACCGGCCGCAAACTGTAACGCATCCAGCCCATTCCAAGTCGCCTTCGGCGAGGGGCTGGATGCCTGAAA
>VSOD01000321.1 GCA_009774655.1 Lachnospiraceae bacterium | reverse complement strand
CATATATTCTATTGATAATCTACAGGTTCTTCATCCAGCCTGATGGAATTTCGTTGGAAATTTTTCTCTGTGGCAGACTTGTTTTTCATTCGTTGTGCAGTTCAATTTTCCGGTGCAGAATATTGCCGCTCCCTCTGATATACAGATTGCCCTTAACCTGTATATCAGAGGGCTTCCCGCCGGCTTCTCCTGCATCATATTCAATCATACATTTTTTGAATTCTCCTGCACGAATTCCGCCTAAAAAAGAATAACTCTTCTTTTTCATTCCGTTTATTTCCAGATCCGTGACGGAAACCTCCTGCAATTTGTTCCCGGTTTTGTTTCTGATGATCAAATACAGCCTGCCGGTTTCCAGAGAATCAAAATACACTTCTATGCCTTCCATACCAACAGCGATCAGCCTTTTATCTGCCAGATCCTGTTCCGCCACGATCGCCGCTTTTTCCCTGCCGGCTTTTCCTTCCACCTCTTTTCCGGTCAGAATACCGCACATGAAAACAAGAACCGTTAATGATATTTTGAATACTGTTTTTAACTCTTTTATGATCCACCCCGCTGCACGATCCATACATCCTCTGTCTGCTGCAAAATACGCAGATTCTCCTCTCCCTTTATCGCCTTTTGGATGATCTCATCCACACATCCTGCAATCCGCATACGATCTCCTATCACAGCGATCCCATCCGAACCGTTTATACAAAACTGCGTATAATCAAAAAAATTATAGCTGCATTCTTCCATGTGAAAATCCAACAGATAATACCAGGGCATATCGGGACAGCTTTTTTTCAAATCCTCCTCCATGTCACGTACCGTTTCAAGAATTTCTGCGCTGTTTTTCTGTACATTGACATATGCCAGATTGTTTTCCCTGTTAACGATATGCTCCGGCAGCAAAATAACGGCATTGATGAACAAACAGGCGGCGAATATCCATTGTACCCCCTTCTTATCAGGCTTTCCTGCCTGAACATGATCAAAAAGACTGCAGGCTGCCATCACGATCAAATAACACAGCGGAAGCAGATACCATCCGAGGAAGAATGCCCTGCAGCATATTAAGACCAGAAAAGCGGCCGCCGCTGCCATACTTTTGACCAGATACCCATTGCTCCTTATACTGACTATAAACATGACCGCCAGTACGAGCAGCAAAAAGGCGCTTGCATATCCCCAAAACACCCCGTTGACCATAACGCCGTCCCATTCATATTCCCGCCTGCCAAATATATATGAAATTCTGTCAAACAGAAATTTATTCTTCATCTGCGCGTTTTCTAAAAACGTCGATAAATCCCATAGAAGAATCGGATTGCCGACGATAAATCCGCACGCTCCTGAAATGCCTGCTTCTATCAGGACGGCACCCCGCCTGCCCCGTGCTCTTTTCATTTCTCCAAGCAGCGCCACCAGTCCAAATACGGCATAGTATGTTTTAACAGCACAGCTTATGCCCAGCAGCCCCCAGCCTGCCCACTTCATTCGCTTCTTATCCAGAACAGCCATTCCTGCGATTCCCAGAAAAAAACCCGTCAGTTCCGGTCCTATGATCTTATCGCTGTACCACGCAAAAGGCATCGACAGCCAGAGTATGCCCGCATAAGGAATCATCTGTCTTCCAAACCGGTTTCTTATTTCCCGCAGTACCAAAATCATGCTTCCCATCAGCATTACAAAAGCCGCAGCCCTCAGGAAGCGGAAGTTTGAGAAAATGCTTCCCAGAATCCAATAAATCTGCCCATACCCAAGATAGTTTTCAGTCTCGCTCAAGTACTTAAAAATATTGTTCCCTGCCATATGGCGGACTGTCTGCATCATCTGCAGGAACCATTCTTCATCAGGAACGCTGCACTGTATTTGCAGATAATAAAATCCCAGAAAACCCGCATAAAAGATCATCAAACCCAAAAACAGGATCCAGATTCCTTTTTGTGGCGAAATCCGTACCAGGCATGACAACATATCCGCTGCTTTTTTCTCTACTGCACTGTGTAATGACACAATCCATTTTATCCCTGAGTCGGACAGCATGATAAACAGCAGCACCAAAACGACAATTTCCCACATCTGTGCAAAAGCATACAATTTATTATAACTGCGGATGACCACCGTTCCCGCAGCACCGCTTTCTCCCGCGATTATCATATGACCATCTGCATCCGGAAAAGTGACAAGTCTCCTTGTTTTTCCATTCTCATCTGTTAAAGTTACCTGCAGATTCTTGTCATAATACATTGCTGCCCGGATTTCCCGGCTGTCTTCTATCTCAAAAGTAATTCTGTCCATCTCCACCGTGGCATCTACTTTATCACCCTCTACAGTTCTCACAATGGAATCGATTCCTTTAACCGAAATGATCACCGTATGCTCCATAAACGGCTGCTGCCACTCAATTTCCATCTTCATTTCTTCCAGAAGGTCGAAGAACGTCTGGATGTAGACAGAATCTTTTGAAAAAATAAAATATTTTATGCTGTTTGCCACAAGCTGGTGTCTTAAACGTTCTATATTTTTATGGTAATCTATATTTCCGGATTGTACTCTTTCAGAAAAAAGTGTTCTTCATTCACCAGATTTCTGCAGCTGAATTCCGTATCGCTCAGGCCTTCGCCCAGGCCCAGTACAGCATCGCTCATTTTAAACTGCTTATAGTCAAATACCGTGTCATATCCGCCTGAGGTTATGATATTTACCGACGACCCCATATTATTGGCAAACTTTTCTTCCAAACTTATTTTTTCTCTCTCGTTGTAATCCTCCCAATGCGGATAGACAAAAAACATCTCTGATGGAGACGTAAAACCGACTATCCTGTAGTTCCCGTAGTCTGCATCAAGCTCCTTAAGACGTTCTACGCTGATCCGGGGCTGTGCTTTTACGACATGAAAGGTTAATTCTCTGTTTTGTATCAGGCCAGACACCAAGAATACCAGGATCATCCCCAGATACACATTTCGCTTTGGCTTCTTTTCACGCAAAACAAGCGCAGTACATGGTAAGAGCAGCGGCGGAAGCACTACCAGATACTTTGCCAGTATCCGGAATCTGTTTAAAAAAGGTATCTGTTCCGCAAAAATTGCCAGTATCCCCGCTTTTCCAAAAGACAATAAAAGCAGAATACCCGCCGCACCCACACAGGCGCATGAAATCGTGTAAAGTCTGTCTCTTTTATACATTTTATGCTGTATCACAAAAATAACAGCGGCACAAAGCACCGCACCCATATAGAAGCCGTTAATGCCCGGAAATTCCGTTGTATCCGGCATCAAAATACCGGAATAAACCTTTTCTTCAAATATCGTTCCTGCATCTCCCAATAATGTGGCCGGTATCCAGGAAAAGATACCCCACATCACCGGATGTACCGCTGAGGAATAATACAGGCTGCTGCTTTCCGAAAAAGCCACCGAAGATGACGACGCCTGCATTAACAGCAATGCCGGAACCGAAGATAAGAACCCCATCCATATACTGTTAGAAACAAGCATGCTTAACGCTTTCTTTTCTCCTCTCAGGAATGAGATCATCATAATGACAAAGAATACCATATACAGATAAACCGTATATTGTATATTCCCCATCAAAAGGCTCAAGGCTAATATGGCTCCATATTCATAACAGCTCTGCCTTTTGATCATTCTCAAAAGAAGCCATGCCAAAATAAAATATACGTTATAGACATAATACCAATACCGCAGTACAGTATAAATCGACACCGACATCAGGATGACCGAAAGAAGAACCGAATGAGATACAGACAGTCCTGCTTCGCGAAAAATCTTATAACAGCAGATATTTCCAAAGATGATCATCATGACAATGTATACCGATATTGTATTCGTATCAAGAAAAGACAGCGCATATCTTCTCAGGACATACGCCAGAAGCATAAACGGATTCCATGACCCATAATATCCCTGTCCATAAATCTTCATGCCCTGCATCTGAAAGAAATCAATCGTCGGAAATCTGCCTGTCTGAAAGAAAGTCTGGTACGCCTTATCGATCACCGGCAGCCATTGTGTCTGATTATCACTAAATAAGCCAAAATTCAGATTACCCTTACTAATGATCATAAAAACTGCAAGACTGAAAAAAACAACTCCCAAAATGCCGATATATTCTTTTTGTTTTTCGTTAAAACAAAGTTTTTTCATTATTTTTCCCGTTCAACATGCTCTCTTCTGTTCATATAAAAACAGCCGGCACCGCTCAAAATCACTGTCGCCGCTACAATTCCCAATATTGCTTTTGACAATCGATCTGTATTTTGGTTGGGATTGGCAGCTTCTGCATCCGTCTCTTCCAGAATCTCCACCTCTTCTGCCGTCAGATTCAGATCCGATTTGTTTTGTTCGATTTCTTCTATAACGTCTTCCTCAATTTCCATATTTTCCACAGTATCATTCGTACTGCTGATATAAAGAACCTCTCCGCGGTATAAAATCTCATACCACCCTTCTGCTGTTTGAGAAATAATAAGAATTTTCTCACCCTTTGGAATGATATCCTCTGTCCGGCTTCCATAGTCCGGCGCCTCATATAGACTGGTGTCTTCCATTGTCTCCATAAAATCATAGACCACCTGGGCCTGCTCCTGTGCATTCCCCTCGAGCCTCATCCAAAAGCACAGCAACAGAAATACCAGAAAAATGCCTGCAAAAGGAATCCGGCAATTTATTTTACACATATCACACCCTTCTTTCTCCGGCAGACTCTCAAAATCCTGTCTTATAAATTCCGGAGAGCATCTTACAGACTGCTCTCCGTACACCACACTCACAAATAAAAAGGAAATTACACATTTTTAATATAAACAAAGGCATAAACGCCAAATTTATCAGACGAAAATGTTACCGTGGCCGGATCGCTGTCCATATCCTTCAATAAATCGGCCTTTCCAATTCCATCTTCCCCATAAACTCTTATCACCGCCAGCTGGTATCCGGCAGGCGCTTTCATAGACGCCGGGATACCGACTGTATACTGC
>VSOD01000320.1 GCA_009774655.1 Lachnospiraceae bacterium | reverse complement strand
CTTTCTTCCACAAGGTACGCAAAGATTTCCTCCTCATTTCCCTCTGCCTGCGCCGACAGCGCCACCGGGAAATTTCACTCCCCGTATGCATTTCTCTCCACATAGCTGCCGTCCCGCAGGAGCGGGCTGCCGTGCGCCGCGATCCATACTGCCAGACAGATCATCGTTCCCGCAAAGATCATCATAAGCAGCAGACTGTACTGTGCCACATAATACTCCTGTACCTGTGTCTGCACAGCCACTTCCGGCCGCAGTGTACGCAGCTTATTCCCCAGCTGCCGCCTGTACATGTCCCGCTGCCAGTTCTTCCTGCGTCCCGCCTGCTTCTGCTGCCATCCCTCCCTCTTTCGCAGCAGATATGCCGCCATCCGCCGAAACGGCCCTTTCCCCTCCTCCCGCCATGACACAAGCCACAGCGCCACATATCCGCCCAGTATACCGCCATACAGATAAATCATTTTTCCATTCCTTTCTCCAAACAAATATAACCGCGTTGTCTCTTCGCCTTTTTTCGTTAAACCTCGATCTCCACGATCCGCTTCGACAGCCTGTACGCCGCCCCGTAGAATCCCAGGCACACCGTCATCACCGCCACACCCACCGGATTATGATACAGCACGTCGAAGAATCCTCTGGACGTACTGCTCACATACAGGATGATCAGGAAAGGTACCGCATTCATGATCCGCTGCTCCATCTTCTTCGCGCTGACCATCAACTGAATCTCCTTGTCCGTCTCGATCTTCTGCTCGATCACTGCCGCCGTTTTGGCCAGGATGTCCGTCATATTCCCGCCGCTCCTTTTGGCAATATAGAATACATCCGCAAACTGCATGATATCCGGTTCATGGCTCCGCATCCCCAGACTGTACAGCAGCTTTTCCAGCACCACATTGTTCTCCAGTCCCGCCATGATATACCGTATTTCCACACAGATCAGCCCTTTTGCCCCGTAAAGCATCTCCATATCCCGGTAAGACTCCCGGAAGGCATTTTCGATGGAATATCCCGCTTTCTGATTGGCCGCTACCGAAAGAACCATATCCTTGAACTGGATGCCAAGCTCCTGTCTCTGCTTTTTTGCCAGTTCCTTCTTCTTGTCTTTCAGAAAAAGAAAAAATACAGGCGTCAGACACAGGCAGGCGACCAGCGAATGATAAAAGAAATATCCGATCATCGCCACCACCGCTGCTCCTTCCAGTGCATACAGCATTCCTTCCCGGCCCTGCAGCCGGTACTCACCGTAGTCCGGCGGACTGTAATTTTTCGACATAAGTCAACTCTCCCTTCTTCCGCAATGTTCCGGCCACCCTGCCCGCCGCATCCTCCCCCGTCTCTTCGAACTGATACAGCGGCTTTAACAAAATCCTGTCATCTTCAAATCCGAGTACCTCCGTGATCTCCAGCACTTTCCGCGACCGATCCCGCAGCCGTCCCAGATGAACGATGATGTCCACGCCCGATGCAATCTGCTGGCGGATCGCCGTCAGCGGAATCTCCATGCCCATCAATACCATATTTTCCAGACGGCTTAACATGTCTTTTGAACTGTTGGCATGTCCCGTGGACATGGAACCGTCATGCCCGGTGTTCAGGCACTGCATCATGTCAAAAGCCTCCCCGCCCCTGACTTCGCCGACGATGATCCGATCCGGCCGCATACGCAGGCTGGTTTTGATCAGATCTCTGATTGTGATCTCACTGCAGCCTTCCACATTGGCGTTACGCTTCTCCATCCGCACAAGGTTTGGCATTCCGAGAATCTGCAGTTCGGCGTTATCCTCGATCGTAATAATGCGTTCTTCCTGCGGAATGTAATACGACAGGGCATTTAAAAAGGTCGTCTTGCCGGAACCCGTGCCGCCGCTGATCATGATATTGTATTTTGCCTGCACCAGCTTCTGCAGCCATGCACATACTTCCACTGTGACGGAGCCAAAAGCGATCAGATCTTCCATCATGATGGGTTTGTCCGGGAAGCGCCGTATCGTCACAACAGGCCCGTTCAGCGCCACCGGATCCAGAACGATATTGACCCGGGAACCGTTGCGCAGTCTGGCATCCACGATCGGCGACGCCTCGTTGACCACCCTGTTGCAGTCCGCCACGATCTGCTGGATCACATTCTGCAGCTGTTCCCTGCTCTCAAACTTAAGTTCGCTCCGATACAGCCGCCCGTCCTTTTCCAGAAATATATGATCCGGCCCGTTGATCATGATCTCCGTAATGTGGGTATCGTCCACCAGATCCTGCAGCACATCCAGCTTGCGGATCGCATGGAACAGTTCCCGCCTCAGCTGCTCCCGCTCCTTCAAAGAAAGCGGCGCCGTCTTGCTCTCTCTTGTCAACAGTTCATCGATCAGTTCCTGTATCTGTGCATCTGTTTTTTCGGTGGCATAGTCGATGCTCTCCGCCAGCCGTTCCCGCAGTCTCTTCTTCCGCTCTTCCCTATTTTCCATACAAATCCTCTCTGATGATCGCTTTCACATAGCCGGCCAGCTCCCCATGTGTCATCAATTCCAGATTCACCGGCACTTCTTTAAAGATCGGGAAACGGCATTTCACCGTTCGTTCCGCCACCTCCTCCAGTTCATAGAATTTCAAAATCTGCTCGTACTGGTTCAGTTTGGCCACCGCAAAGCTGTCGTCGCGTGTGATGGTGTAGATTTTGTAGCATTCTTTCAGCAGATCAAACAGACCGCTCATACCGTCGTCCAGATCCAGAATGATGTATTCATACTCACCGATTGATGCGATGTTCCTGCACAGCTCCAGCCACTGCCGCCCGTCCGTCTCCCACAGCTCCGTCTGCGACTGCATCGGCGGCACATAGTCCAGGCCGTTGATATTCTGTATGATGGCCGGAAGATGCAGCGCCAGTTTTTCTTTGTCACACCGGAAATAATACATAACATCTGTTACATCCGCCAGAAACTCGCGTCCCAGCAGCTGTCCGAACCCGGAATAACACTCGAAATTAAAATATAACACCCGATGTTCTTTTGACAGCATCTGTCCCATCGTCAAGGCGAATGTCGTCTGCAGGCATCTCTTGACCGGAGAGTATATGCCGATCAGCTTTACTTCCGTCCCGGTGGCCCCTCCTGTTCTTCGCCAGTCAGATAATCCCTCCGCAGACTCGATCAGCATCGCCACGATCGTCTCCGGGCTTTGAAATTTGCTGATATACAGTGCCGGTCTGTCATCACCCTGCTGCTCCCTCTTTGGCGGCCCGCTCTCGCACATGTCGTTCTCCTGCAGGATAAACATCTGCACGACCTGCTCTCTGACATACTCCGCACGCAGCAGCTCCAGTGCGCTTTCCGCGATCAGCAGGATCGCTATCTCCTCCTCTTCCATAAATTTCTCCAGCTCCTCCACCTTTGTAAACAAGTGCAATGCATACGGAAGCCTTATCTTCTCCAGCATATATTCCGCCATCCTGAGTGCGTAAGCCTCCTCCATATCACAGATTGCAAAAATCTTCTGTTTCAAATCAGTCCTCCTATTCTGAGCGCCGTTCCCAGCAGGACAGCGATCGTAAAATGTATCTTATTGCTGTGGTAAGCCTCATTGTCCTGCCGCAGATCTTCTCCGTACAGCTCCCATCGTCTGCTCTTTGCCACTGCCGATGCATAGGAGAGCAGACAGATCAGCCTTTCTCTTCCGTTTCGTTCTACAAGCAGTTTCACAACGGACATTGCCGCTGCAACTACAAATATAGTTAATAAAACTGCAATAAATTCTTTCACCGCCAGAAAACTGCCCGTCATAATGAGCACTTTGATGTCGCCGGCGCCCAGCGTTCCAATCTTAAACAGGGGATACATCAGCAGAAATGCAAGAAACATAGAAATGACCGAATGAGATAACCCTGGACCATACGGCTGACTGCCAGCCAGCCCTGTCAAAATACCGACTGCGATAAATCCATTGGGTATATGGTCTGTCTTCAGATCTGCAAACGCTGCAAGAATCAGCAGAAGAAACAGTAATGATTGATAATAACTCAGTCCAATAAAAACACCTCCTTACGTAAATGATTCTGACTCAATGAAATATTATGGGATGAAGTTCCCGATGCCTGTCCGGCAGGAGAGTAAAGCACTGCTTCACATAGAATTTCTTGAGTTGTGAGTTGAATTATACCCACAACCGAACTACTTGTCCAGTAGTATTCTTCAAAAATATCATTTTTGTGAAAATGCTACAACATTTTGAAAAAATGAATCCCGTAAAGTACGACAACCCCAGGAAATCCAAGGAATCCGGATGTCAAAACCGTCAGCGGATTTATGCCTACCGCAAAAGATAACTGCTGTGATTCTAAAAAATAATTGACAAAATAGATCCCCACCGTTCCCATCACTGCACGCAGAATGAAGTTCACCAGCCACTCCACCTTCCTGCCCAGCGCCCCTATGATCAACACGATCAGACACACTCCCAATATTGCCAGCATACCATTCATATTCTCCATCCTGCTCCCTGTCCTTTCCCGGATTCTCATACTTATACCGAACAAATGCCTCTGTTATTTCTGCCACAGTACCGCATCGACTCTGGTTGTTTTCCCCACAATATAAATATGCATGGCATGTTCTGGAAATTACATGAATATTTTTCCAATTCTTACCTATACTTTATAGTAAACGTGATACAACAATGCATTTTGCATGGATTGTGATCAGAACTCCGGACAGGAAAAATATCAGAAAGGCAGGGCATCCCTATGAGAGTACTCTTTCGACAACAGCCGTCTATCCCGGCAGACAGTGATTCGATCGTTGACCTTCACCGACTGACCATTCAGGAAGAACTGGAGCAGTCCCGTTTTGCACTGGAGATCGCCTACTCGAACTTCGACAATGTGACCGATCCCGACCTGATCGACTGCTACATCTATGAAGTGAACGCTGTCATGAAACGCTATAAATACCTGTTGGAACAGGCCGCCGCCATGGAGCTGGTGCCTGAAAATAAACATGGGGAAACATAC
>VSOD01000032.1 GCA_009774655.1 Lachnospiraceae bacterium | reverse complement strand
CCTGTTCACGTCGCTGTCAACCGGCCCGATTTCGGCCGTTTCCTCCGTTTCATTAGAATCTCCGGTTTCCATAGCCATATCCGCAGCGTCATTTTCGGCTGTCTGTCCGGCAACGCCGCAGGCCGTCAGCAACACCAGCACAACACACAATGCCGCCCCTGTCCACTTTTTTCTTTTCATACGATTTCCCCATCCAATCCGTCATTCAAAATCTCATTTCCGAAACATGGACTGACGCGCCCCATGCATCTTATCATGATGTTTCAGCACATCGTTCACCGCATCCATACGCAGTCCGGCGTCTATAAAGTCGCAGTATTTACAGAACGGATAGTTCTGCCGCCCGTCCTTCACCGCATCCCGCAGTTCCCGGTATTTGGCGCTGTTCCACCCTTCCTGCAGGGAAACCTTATTCAGATCCGCCAACTCCGTCGTCTCGAAATTATCGCAGCAGCAGATACCCATCTTGCCGTTTGGCATGATCCACATATCTGTATAAGGCATCAGGCACGTCTCCTTGATCACCTTCCCTTTGGACTGCTTGTTCGGCGCGCTGCCGGCCCGGTTCGTCAACACCTCTTTCAGATACCGTATCTGGATCAGGATATCCACCCCTTTGAACTCCTGCGGATGCGCTTTTACATATTCATAGATGACCTGAACATTGTCATGCATCTTCATGTTCAGGCAGTAGTTGTTGATGATCAGCTGATCCAGATATGGCACGATCGCTTTTACCTTATCCACATCCAGCAAAAGCCCGTTGGTGGACATGAAGATAAAGGCCTCCGGCAGCTGCTTTCTGGCATATTTGTGAAATTCCACAATACGCTTGTCCAGCCACGGTTCATTGTTGCCGTACAGCGTCAGATGCCCTTTGTAACCCCAGTCGCGCAGCTGGTCGATAATGGAATAATACAGATTCTCATCAATCTTCATATAGGGGCGCTTCTCCGCGTTGATATTGGCGGTACAGAACTCGCACGTACTGTTGCAGCGGTTCACCGTCTCCAGGTTGACCACCACCGGATGCGGCGTCTCCTTCTGGCTGTAGAAATAGTCGATATATTTCTTCTGCTGCCGCCTTCTCGCCACAAACTGCAGCTTCAGATAGCTTTCACTGGATAATCTGGGCAGGTACTTTCTGGCATTCCACCCCAACACGCCTGCAAAATTGTGTACTCTTATTGACATAATTTACTCCGTTTCCGCGCCACTTCTTCTGCGCCTTTTTCCTCTTTATTCCATACCGTCAGCTCATGCATAAATATTACAAACAGACGGCATTTAAATAATACAAAAATCTGCCATCCGATTCTTCCGAAATATGCTTTTCAATCTCAACTATATCTTTTCCAATTTCCATGCGATCATTTTGGAATGCTGTAAGCACCTTAAGTCTGGCCTCTTCCCTTAATAGTCTCCGGCGGACGTCCAACCCGATCAGCCTCGGCATACGCTTTGCATTCTCTTTCTCCTTTTCCAGATAAGAGCGCTTTCTCAGAATCGTCTCCTGAATTCTATCATGCTGCAGGCATCTGGTGATATATCCTACGTGCGCTTCTTCCTCATACTCTTCCAGATAGGTTGTGATCGCTTTTTTATGTTTTACCGATTCGATCAGTTGTTCTACCAGATGACATATGACATCTTCCCCGCCTATCGTCTTTTTGACATCAAACACCCAAGAGCTGTACCGCCTGTGTTTATCGTCTATGACCAGTGCCAGGATATCCGCCCTTTTACTGCCATGATCCTCTACAAAGGAAGGTTTGTATTCGTTTCCATAGATTCCGTACTGACCGTCGTTAATATGAAAATTGATATGAACCACATCATCCGTGTCCTTCTCTTCAAAAACAATCGTCCTGCTTATATCAATCCTGTATAAGCGGCCTGAAAGCAGCCTTTTGTTATCCTTGATCGTATCTCCTTTAATTTTCATCATCTATCCTCATGGCTATCTTCGCTTCTTCAAACAAATTCATCGTACTGTCATTGAACAGACTGAAATCATATCCCGTACATGGAACCTTTTTAAATTCCAATTCTTCTACAATGCTTTTTCCCTGCATGTCATTCACAAACTGGTACACGTGTATATCGTCCGAGTTCAGCAGATCATCCCGTTCTATCAGGATTTTGTTTTTTTTCAGTTCTTCTTTGACCGACTCAAAATCGAGTTCTCCATGAGACAACAACAGCAGATTATTGATCTTGGTCGCCATAGTATCACTATGTGTGCTGACGATCAACCGAAATCCTTTGTTATTAAGGCGGTTCAGCAGCTTTACCATCTCAATCTGTTTGAGCGGGTGCATACTGGTCTCCACCTCATCATAGAATATAAAATCTATCTTGTCGGAGTCTGTCAGCGCTTTCACTACCGGCACTACTTCATTGACCATAGAGGATGCCACAAAAATAGGAATTTCCCTGTTCTGATCATTCGGCGTATACACAGTCGCTTCGCCCTTTTCGCTGATCCTGCCGTCGATCAGATGCTGAAATATAAAATCTGTTAATGCCTCATTCTGTTTTGCAACACGTTCCGTATAACTGTATTTTAATAGAAATGACAGAAAATCTAATACCGGTTTTGTAATACCTTTTGAATTCTGATTTCTATCACGGATCATTTCTTCTTTATCCCGGCCTGCACTTCCAAAATAGTGTTTATACAGCAGCATTAAACCCATACGCGATGCCGGGAGAAACAAGACATTTGATGAGACCGGGGAACCGCCCCCCATGATCCCTGACAGTATAGCGCCTGTTTCTATTTTCCTCGCAGTTTCAATCGGAATACTGTTAGAAAATCCTGTACTCGACTTAAAGTTCTCCACATTCTGAGCAGTTTTCTTTAAGACCAGTGCATTATAATACCTTTCCTTATTCAAAAGCATTTCCATTAACTCTTCCTGGTTGATCAGGCCTTTTGCCAACAGATATTCTATTGTTTTATCTGTAAGGAAGTATATTTCATAGCTGCTTTCATTTCCCAGAAATTCTACTGATACCTCATCGATCGGTATAGGCGCATTAAATGTATCTTCAATGATCTTCTGTATATGTCGTGACAAATATTCATTTACCCATTCGTTTAAATGTCTGATCTCCTTATCGCCTATTGAAAAAGCATCAATATCACCGATCTGAGGAGTCATAATATCCGGCCCAAGTGCCGACACATGCTTTACAATAGCATATATCAACTCCATCAGTTGTGTTTTTCCACTGTTATTGTTACCAACAAATACAGTAAAATGACTGATATTCACTCTTGCTTCTTTAATCTTGCCGAAATTTTTAATGCAGATATACACTTCCATGTTTATTTCCCGCTTTCTTACTTATGCGCCCTGTACACATAAACCGTACAGCTCCCATCCCGGGCCGTGAAGCTGTCCACCGGCACCAGTCCCGCTTCCGCAGCATTGGTCAGCTCCAGCCGGGAAAAGATATAAGTTCCGCCCAGTTCCCGGAATGCATCCACATCTATATAAATATCATTGTCCGTCGCATACACCGTCTTCGTCGCCTGGACAATGCTTAGATCCGTTCCTGAATACAGATAAGCTCTGGCGCCCCAGTCGTCGTAGTAAATCCGCGTCTGCTCCACCCGCTCCAGCGCCGGCGCGATGATCCTGCGGAAATCCTCCTTGTACTGCTGGCTGTAAAATCCCAGATAACCGTCCAGCGTGGCGATCCCGTTATATTCAAGCACTGCAGGATGAAGGCCGTAAGCCGCCGACCACTCCCCCTGATAACCGATCGCTTCCTTGATCTCCTCAAAAAGCGCCTGCGCGTAGAACTGCTCATAATCCAGTTCGTCCACTTCCGTCCCGTGGAAATGCTCATAGGCCCTGTTATAACAGGTAAAATACAGATCGTTATATCTGTTCGGCGTCAAGATGACCGCCAGCGCTGCGGCGCAGACAATGCCGTTTGCAAGCCACATCGTCCAGATTCCCCTGTCATAGAGCCTGATCAGTACAAGAAACAGCGCTCCGTACCAGAGAAAAGGATTGAAAAAGATCGTCCTGTTAAACTGCCATCCCTCCAGCGGCGGCACAAGCGCCTCCACCAGCCTGCGCAGCGACCCGCAATCATACAACCCGTAAACCACACTGTTAAACAAAAGAAAGGCCATCACAAAATTAAAGGGATCGTGAAATATCTTCTTCCACTGTCTTTGATACAGATACCTGCCGTTTAAAAGCAGAAAATATATCACACAGACAGGCAGCACCACTTTTGCGTGCACCCCGTCCGCATGAAAGATCCCGTCCTTCCAGACTGTCCCGATCTCCTGCAGGATCTGTGCAAAGGACAGATCCGCGTTGACAATGCTGGAACGGATCGTCTCCTCCCCGCCAAGAAGCATCTGCCCGAACAGCCGGTACTCGCATCCCACATAGCCGGCCGCCAGCACCACAAGCGCCGCCATAAGCCGCCAGGCCGGCTTCCTGTCCCGTACCGACAACCACACGATGGCAATGACCAGATATCCCAGAATAAAAAGCCCGTGGTAGGAAAAATAGGACACAAGCGGATACACAAACAGCGCCAGATACCACCTTTTCCCGCCGTCTCTATAGACCTTGATCAGCAAATAGACACAGAGCGGAATAGATGCGAACGCAAATCCAAAGGCCGGAAAAAACCACACGATCCCATATACAAATCCCGTCATATATATGACCGGCCTGTATATGACATACTTATCAGCAAAAAGTTCACCCGCCAACAGGCGGAAAGAAAACATCCCCAGCAGTATTTTGCCCAAAATACCGAGCACATACGCCGTATACGTAGGAAAAAACATATACAGCACCGTATACAACGACATCTCGGAAGGCAGATTATCCCTGCTGATCCCGCCCAGAAACGGGATCTCCACCCCATGGGCCAGAAAGCTGTTGGTATTTTTCAGCATTTGAAACTGGGCCAGAAACAGATCCATATTGTCGTGAACCGCTATATAACTGCGCTCCCCGTACCCGAAAAACACACCCGCCGCCAGCAGGAGAAACCCCGCCACCGGGAACAGAAACCAGTATGCAGTCAGCCACACAAACCATTTGCGCCGCGTCAGATCCTTCATCTTTTCCTCCATTCCGAACCGCTTTGCACTGAGGGCGCGGGCAGAATTTCGGCTTCTGCCCTGCATCCGCCTTCAGGCGCTTTACATGCCGGCCTGATGCTTCTTCGTTTTCCGGAATACAAACAGCTTCTGCCCGAAAAAGTTCAACACGATAAACATGCACATGCCAAGGAACATGGCCACGTTATCCACGATTACCTGCGGCTGTGACGCCAGCACCTTCCTCACCAGCGGCTGTGCCACACTGAATGCCGCCAGATAGCAGACGATGATATTGACCGCAAACCGCCAGGGCAGCCACTTGTCCTTGTTTTCCACCTTAAACGTCAGCCTGGCATTGGCATGATACGAGAAAACGCTCCCGATAAAATAGGAAATCCCGCTGGACAGCCAGTAATTCAGATGGATCAGGTTATAGAGCACCGCCATGATGACCCAGCCCATCAGTGTATTGATCACCCCCACCATGCCGAAGTGGATCACCTCCATGATGAAGTCTCTGTTTTTCAAATAAAAATCTTTCATTTTACGTAAAATCACCTTTTCAATTTACATTTCCGTTTTTTATGTTAAAATTTTATTGTATGAAACAGCCGAAAGGAGGCGCCCATGTCAGCCTTAAGTGTACACCATATCGGATATTTAGTCAAAAAAATAGAAAAAGCCACCCGGACTTTCCTCGCACTCGGTTACCGGATGGAACAGGACATCGTCTATGATGCTTTCCGCAAAGTCAACATCTGCTTCCTTGTCAAGGACGGCTGCCGCATTGAACTGGTATCCCCGGCCGCCGAAGACTCCGTGGTCTCCGGCCTGATGAAGAAGTACAAGAACAGCCCCTATCATATCTGCTACCAGACTGAGGACTTTGACGCGGCCTTCGCAGAACTGACCGCAGGAGGGTTTATCGCCATCGACACGCCGACCCCCGCACCCGCGCTGGGCGGCCGCGACGTCGTGTTTTTGACAAACGCCGACATCGGCATGATCGAGCTCATCCGCTGAGCCTTTCCGGCCGCCTTTCGGCCGACAATCCCGGCTTTTTCGTCAGTCTCTGACATACATGGTGATCGTCCCGCACACCTTCTCGGTGAAACCGCTCAGATCCAGACTCGGCTCATAGCACCAGTGGCGGTCCTCCCGGTTGTACATCACGATCACATCAATCTCCTCAAACGCCGCCTGTTCGTCCTCTCTGGGACCAAACGAGCGGTTTATCTTTTTCTCCTCTTCTTCCCAGTAGAAAACTTCATCATATCCCTGCAGGCGAAACCAGTAATACATCGTCCTGTTGCCTTCCAGATTTGGTGCAAAACAGGACAGCACCTTTTTATCCGTTCCCTTTACCAGTGCAAGCGTCGATTCCATCATGGTACGGATGCTCTCTCCCCGGTAAGTGAAATAAGCCGCTTCCCGCAGCACCACTCTGCCGTGGGCCGCCAGCATCAAAAACAGGCATAGCACGTACGCGATCCTTCTCTTACCGCTCAGCGGCCGGAAATTGCAGCCCACGATCACGAAGAAAAAAGCAAATCCCAGCACTGCCGGAAGCAGATAACGCTCCGTCATGGCTGTCTTACTATAGCTGACACACTGCGGCAGGATGATCGAAAGCGCCAGCAGAATCTCCCAGCCCAGCTTTTTCACATGCTCCCAGTAAGTCAGAAAGAGCAGGATGAACAGCCAGCCGAACCGCACATACCATTTCAGGTCCGTATGCGCCGCCAGCGCCCACGCCTGTGCATACTGTTCCAGCGTGACACTCTCATCCAGGCCCACATAGGAGTAATTGTTGGTGCCGATCACAAACACGATCAAAAACATCTCCGCCGCAAACATAAGGCCAAGAGCCATAAGATAGGGAAGCCTGCGCCTGACCGCCGCAAACAGCGCAGACAGCGTCACCTTCTTACCCGTCATCTCTTCATACAATACATACAGCCCCACAAACGGCAGCAGCAGGATAAAAGGCTCCTTGTAGATTGACATCAGGAAGAAAGCGCCCACACTGGCAGCGGCATACCACCGCCTGCCTGTCCGCAGCCACTTGAGCATCAACCAGAAGCCCAGCGCAAACATCATGATATCGTAGGACTCCTGCGGCCCCAGCTTCCACCAGACCGCCGACTGGTATCCTGTCAGCACCGTCAGGGAAAAGAGGGCCGCATAGACCATATTGCAGCGCATGTGCCTTGCGCAGTAATAGAGCAGCACAAAGGCCGCCACGATCTCCGCCGCCTTGATTACTGACATTGCTGTCAGATTAATGCCAAACACCGCCGCCATCAACACGCGGTTGATATAATACAGCGGCCGAAACCGCATGGTCAAATCGTAGCCCACCGCTTCCCGCAGGCAGTCCGCAACGCTTCTGCCTTCCAGTGTCATCCAGTCCACATACTTGGCAAACTCCCAGTCATCCACCAGATGGAAACCGGAAGTGGGCGTCCCCATCCCCAGCACCACACCGAATACGAGCACCGAAAAGAAACCCCACACCAGGAGCGCTTCCGTCCTGCCGTCGAGTTTCTCCAGACGCTTATAAAATCCCTGCACTCTGCCGATCAGTCTATCCGCCATAGCCGCTTTATCCGATCTGGCTGATGATGATATCCGCCATTTCGCCTACGTTCTTCATGGACACCACCTGGCCCATATTGAACTTCATGCCAAACTCCTGCTCCACAGCCGCCAGCAGATTGATGTGCTCCAGAGAATCCCAGTCCTCAATATCGTCCGCCGTCGTCGCATCCGTCACGGTGATCTCCTCATCGTCGAATACGTCCCTGAAAACCTCATTTAACTTCTCAAATACTTCTTCTCTGCTCATGTCTTTCTCTCCGTTTCCTGTTCTGATTTCCTGCCAAACCGCCAAAAATCATTTATAGTTAGCGACATTAGAAATTTCGTTTTCGGCCTTGCAGGGGCTACCGTATATGGCTCCTGCAAGAGCCGGAAACAGAAATTTGTTATGTCGTTTACTATATATGCTGTACTTCTCAATTAGTACTATAATATTTTTCCGGTGATTTGACAATAAAAATTATACGCTGACCTTACACTGTGATCACTTTATTCTTCCGCTCATATGCCTCCGGAATATCAAACTGCCATACACTGCTGCCGCCTTCGTCCTCCCGGAGCTTCGTAAATCCCAGCATCCCGTAGAACTCTTTTACCATCCCGTTCTTGGCCGTTGGATAATAATACCCCAGGATCGTATGGATGCCGCACGCCTGACAGGCTTCCACCACGCTGTCCATCATGGCAAGCTCCATGTCCCGCTTCAGGACGCGACAGCTCATCAGCCACAATTCGAGATGCAATACCGGCCTGTCTGCAGGGCCTGCAGTCTCCTCCATGCTTCCTTTGCGCCCGATCACGACAGAAACGACACCATTGTCACCAAACTTGTCTTCCAGCTTGCCATATCTTGTGACATAAGTGTCATCATTTGCAAACCGTTCGATATCGCCCTGCGTGTAACGTCTTGTGGTCAGGTTAAACTGATTGCTCTTATTGGTAAGCTGGGCGATCCGCGCCATATACATCGGTTCAAAAGCCCTGATCGTCCCTTTCATCGCCAGCGAGCGAAGATACTCCCCGTAATCGCCGAAATTCATCTGCTGTCTCTGTCTGGCCATATTGGCCTTGTACATCTCATTGCGCTTCCGGTCGTCTTCCGACAGGTCTGTCACTTCAAAATATCCGGCATGATCAAGCCTGCGGATATACTGCTCCGGCGTGCCGATATCAGGCACCGCCACGCCGGACACCTGCGCCGCCACGATCTCCCGCTCCGCCGGGTTGTCATCCACAAACACCAGACTGTCAGGCAGTATATTCAGTTCTTCGGCGATCGCTGCGATATTCCTGCTCTTCGGCTCCCAGTTCGCCTTGATCACAATAAAATCATCGGGTTTTAAGATGCCCTCCGGATGCTCCAGTCCCGCCATGGCATTCTCCTGCTCATTCTTGGAGTTGACGTTGAGCATCACGCCGATCTCTTTCTGCGCCTTGAGGTAATGCTGAAACTCCGCATAGACCTGTCCCATCGGGGTTTCCTGTCCGATCTCCAGATTCTCCACGCCGTCGTCCCCCACGATGCCGCCCCAGAGCGTATTGTCCAGATCAAGCACCAGCGACTTTTTGTTTTTGCCGAAAACGGCCTTGATAATATTGGACAGATTAAAAGCAAACTCCGGAATGGCCTGCATACAGAGAGCATATTTGTACATATGCCAGTAAAACGGATCGGCCCACCTGTCCAGCCCATAGGCCGCCGCCATATAATTGATATCATGAATGTAAAAACCGGTGTGCTCTCTCGCATACTGATAGAACTTCTCGTTCAGTCCGTTTAAGAAGCTGATCCGCCCCTGCCGATACACAGCTTCCTGATTGCCCAGCACCCGGTAAAAGGGATACTCGAAATTATTCTGTATCACCGGACACTGATACTTGTCCGCGATCTTCTCCCACATGACGCGAAAATGCTCATACTGCTCTTCCAGCAGCGCATCGATCTGCTCCGCAGAGTCCGTCAACGCCGGATATGCCGTCACGTTCCGGCCGCTCGTATGGATAAAGATCAGGTCCGGGTGAAACGCCTCCAGCTCCGGGTTGTCAAACATCACATCCTGCCAGTACTGCGCATACTCCGACTCATAGAACTGCGGGCGGATGCCCTGCTGCAGCAGAAACACCTCCAACACCCTGATGATATCATGGGTCGTGCTGCCGCCGAGCACCGCGATCTTTTTATCCAGAAAACCCGCCCCGGACTCTAAAAGCTGTCGTCTGATCTTCTTCGATTTCTTCAAAATATATTCACTGTCAAAAGGGTATTCCAGTTCTTTCATCTCTTCCTCCAAACCTTCCCGAAATTGTAACCTTCCATATCATACCATATTCCACCGCAGCCGCGCAATAATGGCCTGCCGTATGTGGCAGGCCATTGTACCCACTTTATCAAAAAAAACACGTTATTCCTGCGGATAGAAATCCCCTTTGATGATCCGGATCAGATAATCCGCATACTGGATCCGGCCTTCCGTCGTCAGATGTATGCCGTCCTCCAGATATTTATCTGCGTTATATCCGTCGATCCCGCTCTCTTCCATGGCATTGTAGATCAGAACGTTGTTTTTCTTATTCTGTTCATACACATACCCCACGCATCTGGAAAACTCCACCAGAGTTCCGTACCCATGGTTCAGACTGTAGGCGTCTCCTATAAATTTATCTGCGTCGAAAAATTGACAGTAATGCGGAGAAACCAGCAGGATCTTGGAATTCGGGAATCTGTCCTGCAGCAGAGTCACCGCTGTCTGCAGCGCTCCCGAAAAGGTGTTGGAATCCAGTACATTCAGCGTACTGCCGTCTGCCAGATACTTACTCTGCGGGATCTTCTGCGACAGGAAATCATTGATACCGTATTCGATCACAAAATAATCCGTCTTACTGAAATCGCATTCCTTCAAAATCTCGCCGGCCCGATACCCTTCAAAAATATCCGGCTTGATCTCTCCGCGGATCGCATGAACCAGTCCCAAAAGGCTTCTGGACTCCCATTGGTCGAAGCCCAGCTGCTCGCCCGGCATGACCGCCGCGGTCGTTCCACCGATGGACATGTTATAGACTCTGGCATTGCAGCCATCAGAGATCAGTGACGCCACACCATGGTCTTCCCGCTCATTGTCCAGAATACTGTCTCCCATAAAGACGATCTGCATATCATACTGCTTCTCCTGCGGGCTGTTCTGCGACACCGTAACCTGCGGCTGAGCCGCATTCTGGGCTGCGTTCTGGTCTGTCTGAGCGGACACGCCGTTCTGTGTCTGCTCCGTACTGGTCAGCGTTTTCTCCGTCTCGCCGCTGCCTGTCTGTTCCTCGCCTGCCGTGGCCGGAACCTCCGTCCCCACGCTCGGATCCCCTTTCAGCTGATCCCACTCCGCCTTCAGCTCCTGTACCGTCTGATGGTTCTCCTGCTCCAGCGCCAGCCGCTCCTTCTGCATTTTGATCTGTACCTGTCCATAAATGATCTCTATGATGGCCAGAATACAAAAACCGATCATCACCGCCAGCAGCATCACATTCGTGTTATATCTTCTTTTTCGCAGATTCCTGTTCTCTCTGTTATCCATTCTCAAAACCCGGCCTTTCTCTCTATCTGTCATACACCCGGGACCATGCCCTGTATGTATCCTGTTAACTGTTAAACATTACGTTATGTCTACTATATCACTTTTCAAATTCCATGACCAGTCCTCTCGCGATTTATTAACAAAACCTTCCATAAATCTTAAGAATTGAAATGTATTGTAAGTATCCTCTGTTATAGTATATAATAAAAAACTGGAAATATTCAACGATGTGAATTTACGAATAGAGAAAGGAGCCGTCTATGTCATTTGTCAATCAAGGTTCCCAGCCCGCCGCGCCATCCACGCTTTTATCAGGTATACGCAGGCCCAAAGATACTTCCCGATGCTTCGCCCCCTGGTCATGGAGACTCTTTTTCCTTGTTTTTCTGGCCGTCTTCTATGCCATCGAACTGTTGTGGATCGGCCCTGTGGACGGCATCAACGACGACTGGGGCATGTACAGCACCCTGTCCGGGGCTTACCTTGGCTATCCGGATGCCCGCGTGCTCTTCTTTTTATACCCGTTATCCCGGCTTTTGTCCGGTCTGTATACGCTGTGCAGCTTTATCCCGTGGTACGGCCTGTTTATGCACGGCGTACAGATCGCCTGCCTTTACGCCGTCTATATCCGCAGCATGCACCTGTGGCAGCGCCATAACAGCCAGGATCCTTTCTGGAAGCCGGCCCTGACCACCGTCTGCATTCTCTTTTTCCTCGTAAATCTGAATGTCATTTCCGAAGCGCAGTATACTACCGTCGCGGGCCTTGCCGCCGCTGCGGCGCTGTTTTGCTTCGCGACGACCAAAAGCGCCGGGCCGGTGTCCGCCTTCCTCAAAGGGAATCTGCCGACCCTGTTTTTTGCATGGATCGCCTTCAGTATGCGTCAGAATATCCTCTATCTGATGCTGCCCATTGCCGGTATGCTGTGGCTTGCCAAATGGCTGATCGCATACAGGACCGGCTGTGAGAAAATTCCCGCCAAACTTTTCAGTTTTGCCGCCATACTGCTGGCCGGCATGGGGATTTTGTACGGGTTGAATGCCGTCGCCTACTCCGGGCAGGAATGGTCCGACTTTCGCAGGATCAATCATTACAGAGAGCGGGTGGGGGACTTCTATACCTGGCCCGAATATGAAGAATGTGCCGATGCGCTGACTGACCTTGGCATCACAGAGGAAGCATACAATTACCGGCGCAGCGGCGCTCCGCATATCGGCTACGACATGTCCGTGGAAGACTGGAAACAGATGCACGACATCGCCCGCGAATGTTACCTGGCCCGCACGAATTTCTCCGACCGCCTGAAAAACATCGTCAAAGGCGGCCTCACCGTTTTCCTGTACGAAGACGGTATGCAGCCGGCCAACCTGCTGGCAGCCCTTTTGATCCTGGTGACGTTCCTGCTGATCCTTGTGCAGCGCAATCACAACGCCCTGCCCGTCTATCTGTTCTACCTGATCGGGCGCACGGTCAGCTGGGTCTACGTGCTCTACGAAGGGCGTTTTCCGAAGCGCATCATACAGCCTCTGATCACCGTCGATCATGCCGTACTTTTTGCCATACTGCTGGCCTTTAACCTGCTCCGGCTGGAAAAGTCCAGACGTTACCTGATCATTCTGCCCGTGGTATTTCTTTTTTCCGCCGCATCACTTCTCATCACGAAGAACAATGTGGACGCCAACTATCACGTGCATCAGGAAACCTGGGAGCAGCTGAAAGAATACTGCCATTCCCATCCGGAAAATCTTTACATATGGACTTACGGTTCGGGGACACTGGAACATTACTGCGAATCGCCTTTTGACCTGACTCTGGATACGTATAACAACTTTATCTACACAAACTGGGGCGTTGTCTTAAACCCCAATACCAGAACGAAGCTGGCGCAGCACGGCATCGACAGTTTCGGCCGGGATCTGGTGGAAAATGACCATGTTTATTTTATCCTGCAGGATGCTCCTTACAACGAAGAACATCCCGTCCTGCAATATTACCGCCACACCTACGATGTGGACTGCCATGTGGCCGACACCTTCACCGCAGGCGGCGCCGAATACCGGGTGTACCAGCTGCGCTGAGGCTGTGCACTGCACTGCGGCAGCACCGGCTAACCGGACTGCGGCCGCCCTGATCCGGGGCCGCGGCATCTCAGAACCTGATCTCAGAACCTGCTGCGCATACCAAACCGCTCGCCTGCAACGATGCTACTCTTCCCTGCGAACCCTGCGGGTCACGAGCGTCAGCCTGTACTCGAAATCCCTGCGGTTCTTCAGCGCCATGTTCGACAGCATCAATCCGGCGAACAGCGACTGGAGAGCCGCCAGACCGATAAATCCGCAGACAAACAAAGTCGGGAACCGCAGCACCAGCCCGGTCTCCAGATAAGCGATCAGGATCGGAATGAACATAAGCACTGCGATCACCGTGAGCACCGCGGCACACATCCCGAAGAATCCCAGCGGCTTGTAATCCCGGTACAGCTTCACGATCGTCCTGATCACCTTAAAACCGTCGGAAAAGGTATTCAGCTTGGATTCACTGCCCTCCGGCCGGTCTCTGTAATCCACGATCACATTCTCGATCTGCATATTATTATAGACTGCATGGATCGTCATCTCCGTCTCTATCTCAAATCCGGTGGACAGCACCGGAAAGGTCTTCACGAACCCGTAACTGAACGCCCGATAACCTGTCATGATATCTTTGATCTCACAGTTGAACAGCCTGTTGATGCTGCTGCGCACGATGGTGTTGCCAAAGTTGTGGAAGGGCCGCTTATTCTCCGTAAAATATGTGGACGACAGCCGGTCACCCACTACCATGTCCGCATTGCGGTTAAGCACCTTGTCCACCATCCCGGCCGCGTACTCCATCGGATAGGTATCATCCCCGTCCACCATGATATAGCACTCCGCCTCGACCTCGCGGAACATGCGCCGGATCACATTGCCCTTGCCCTGCATGTACTCATGCCTGACCACTGCCCCTTCTGCCTCGGCCAGCTCCACGGTGCGGTCGCTGGAATTGTTATCATACACATAGACCACCGCCTCCGGCAAAGCCGCTTTCGCGTCCCGCACCACCTTGGCGATCGTCTTCTCTTCGTTATAACACGGAATTAAAACTGCAATTTTGTCCATTTCTAATGTCTCAGCCTTT
Organism: Lachnospiraceae bacterium; assembly: GCA_009774655.1. GTDB lineage: Bacteria > Bacillota > Clostridia > Lachnospirales > Lachnospiraceae > UBA3282. The sequence goes on along the minus strand of VSOD01000032.1, from coordinate 2,514 downwards.
CTTGTATCTCCGCTTTCTTCACGGTATCAGCGCGATATCTTTACACATTCTACCATATATTTGCGCTCTTTGCCATACAAAACCCCAACAAACCAGGTAAACTTATAAACTGCTTTAAGTGGTGCAAACCTTGTAAATTTTCTTATGGCAGTATATAATGAACGAAAAAGAGGTGAACCATGAAAATATATTTAGATAACTGCTGTTTCAATCGTCCATATGATGACCAGACGCAAATCCGTATCTCATTGGAGACACAGGCAAAGCTGTATGTACAGGATTTGGTAAAAAATAAGAAATTGGACCTGGTAACATCATATGTTTTGTGGTATGAGAATGGCCAGAATCCAATTCAGATGTTAAACCCCATAGACTTTATCAGAAGATTGGAAGGAGATTTATATGGTCAGTGATATTGAGATTATGAACAGAGGGATTCATTGTTTGTTAGAGAAACTGGGTGTAGTGGAGACAGAGAGATTTATTGCTGTGATTAACAGGGAACGGTTTGATTATACGAAGTGGCAACGAGAGCGGTTTGACAATATGAGTTCTGATGAATTTAACAATGCGGCGGTTGCATATTCCAAAGAAAATCCATTTTGTAAAAAGGAATAGGTGCGCAAAATCAAAGATGCGCCAGAAGGCAGAAGCCGGCCTTTTGCCGCATTTTATCTTTCTATGTTATCTCCTGCCTTAGACACTATGACAAAGATCCTGTCATAGCGCTGTCGCTGACTAAAATCCCTGGTAGATAAACTCCCCGGCGCTGTATCCCGGCCCGTAGCATCCTAACAGTATCACCGCAAACAACAAAGCGTACCAGAGCGCCCATCTGACCGGCAGCACATACCCGCCGATCTTATCCCGCACAGACCCTTTTTGCTGCAGCAACGACACTGCCAGAAGCAAAAGCAGCGAAAGCCCCGCGATCATCACTTCGATCCAGTCCAGTCCCAGCCCGAACAGCGCTCCGTTCCAGAGCACCGACGGATTCCACACGGAAACCGCCCTGCCCAGCATGGCGAATGCGTCTCCCACCGACGCCGCACGGAAGAACAGATCCCCGATACATACCAGCAGAAACGTCCTCAATATGCGCAGCAGATTCACCGCTCTGCCTTCCGTCCGGATCCTGCACTTGTCCATAAAACGGCCGCAGGCCGGCGCAAGCAGCTCTTCCGACACGATATAGACCCAGTGCAGCAGACCGGAACCGATCACGAACTTCCAGTCCCCGCCGTGCCAGATGCCCACCGTCAGCCATAACAGGAACATGGCCACGAATGTCACATACTGTTTTCCTTTCTTCTTACCGAATTTCTCCTTCCAGGATTTGTTCAGATCCGTAAAAAGGGGCGACCGCAGAACCGGAAAGAACACATACTCTTTCATCCACACCCCCAGCGTGATATGCCATCTGCGCCAGTATTCCGCCACGCTTTTTGCAAAAAACGGTGTCTGAAAGTTCTCCGGCAGAACAATTCCCAGACTCTCCGACATTCCCAGCACGATATCCATACAACCGGAAAAATCCGTGTAAAGCTGGAACGCATAGCACACTGTGGCAAACCAGATATAGGCGCCCGGATATTCCATATATCCGCCATACACCGTATCCACCAGCGTTCCCAGCCGCTCCGCGATCACCAGCTTCTTAAAAAATCCCCACAGCATCCGCTGCATTCCCCGCGTTACCAGCCGGTAATCAAACCGGTGCGGTACGAAGAACTGCTCTCCATGCTCCCTGTATTTCAGGATCGGCCCGGAAAGGATGACCGGAAAATACATGCCGTACAGCATCAGCTTCCAGTAGTTTCTCTGCGGTTTTGCAATACCGTTGTACACGTCGATCACATAGCCCAGCAGGGAAAAGGTATAGAACGACACGCCCAGCGGGATCAGAAAGTCAACGCTCTTGATCAGCGTCTTTGAACTGCCAAACAGCTGCGCAATGCCGTCAATCGTATAAATGCCGAAGTTGACATACTTGAGCACCACCAGAATACCGATGTTCACCAGGATCGTCGCTGTCAGAATCCACCTGCGCCTGCGCTGCTCCTCTGCCGGTATCACGGCAAGCAGCCGGATTCCCAGAAAGCAGGCCGTCACCGACACTGCCGGATATAAGATCAGCAGGCCGTTGCCTGTCATCAGGTAGTATGCCACGCTGCACGCCAGCAGCAGCAGCCACTGCAGCCTGCCCGGAATCAGATAATATACGATTAAGATTGCCGCAAAAAAACACAAAAAATAGAATGATGTGATACCCATCTGACGCTCCAACCAAAATATAATATCCTAATAGTATCATATGAACGGCTTTTTTGCTACTTTTCATTTTGACGAAACATCGTCACAGAGGATTATCTCTTGACTTTACCACACAAAGCATCTAAAATTGACATAAATTTCAAAATACGAGGTGACAGAAAATTCATATGAGTACATTCAACCATGTTCGCCACCCCCATTCATGACCGGCTCGGAGCATACACCAGTGTCTATCACATG
>VSOD01000319.1 GCA_009774655.1 Lachnospiraceae bacterium | reverse complement strand
TTATTTCCAGCATTTCCGCCAGCCTGTTCCCGGAAACCATAAAAGGCTCAAAGACATAATCTGCCAGCCAGCCTCCAAGGATAATGCCAGCCGGGATCGTGCTGTACTGGATGGCATTCCTGACTGCAAATACCCTCCCCTGCATGGCAGCAGGAATCTTCTGGTACAGTATCGTATTCTGGTTTGCCATTATAAATGGAATGGGCAGGCTGGCAGCAACCGCAGCAGCCGACCACCAGAAAACATTTTTCCCAACTGCCATCATCAAGTCCCCAAACAAAAAAGACAGTGCCGCCGAAACATAAACAGCCGCTGTCTTATGACGGCTCTCTTTTTTCACGGAAACAAGGATTCCCCCGGCAATCCCACCTGCCCCCATGCAGGCATTTACAATTCCAAGCGCAGCGCTGTCCCCGGAACTCCTTGCCAGGATCATTGGCGATAAAATATTCTCATAGGTCAGCCTTGAACAGAAATTAATCAGCGCCATCGTAAGCATGATGTATAATATGCCTTTTTCTTTTTTCAGAAAATCAAATCCCTGCGCTATCCCGGTCAGGGGGGAACTATGTGTTTTGTCCTGCGCCTGTTCCGGTATTGTGATAAAGAACAGCAATACGCAAAATGCAAAGACAAAGCTCGCCAGATCTATCAGCAGGATAAGCGGAAGCCCGCCTGCCGCAAACAGGAAAGCCGCCAGCATGGGGCTGAATACCACGATAAGATTATTGGAAAAAGAATTCATCCCGCTTACATTTGAAATCTTCTCCTTCGGTACGAGCCTTCCCGTTGCCACTGCGGACGCAGGCTGCTGAAAAGCATTCGTTATACCGACCACCACATTTATGGCATAGATATTCCAGACTTCCAGACATCCCATAAGCAGAAATGCCAATACTGCCAGTGAACCTGCCGCCGCAATGCTGTCCGAAACCAGCATGATCGTTTTCTTCTTATGCCTGTCTATGAAATCACCGGCAAACAGACTTAAAAGGACATACGGCACATAATTGCAAAAAGACATCAGCGAAACAGACATTGCAGAATGGCTCTGTCCATACGCCCACAAAACAAGCGCAAACCCGGTCATGGAACTTCCAAGCCCTGATACGCTCTGGCTTAACCACAAAATAATATATTTTTTAAATGATTTTTCTTCCATTGAATTTTCTCCATTCTATTCTTTATTTTTTCAGAATAAAAAGTACAAAATCCAATGTGGACGATGGTTTTTACCTCTGTACAAATTTCGTCCATTCATCAGACTTTGTACAGAGTCCTTTGCTTAAGTCAATCACTAAATGGCAGAGCATATTCCCACCTCCTTCGGTTATCTCTTCGCAGGACAGTATAGCATGGAAAGGTTTCTTTAGCAATCTGCCTGCAATCCTTTTAGGGCGCTGCGTTCCCATGAGCATCAGCTTCCCCATGGGCAGTTCTTTTTACTGTAGAAAGTTTTCTTTCTAAATTTATATCGGCAGATATTTTTCGCATTTCTATTCCCTTCCAAGTAATTTCCGTTATCAGGCCGCCCGGCCTGCCTGGGAAAAAAGCAGACCGCCGCATATGGCGGATGAAGTCCATAGTACGGCGGTTAGCTTTTGTAAGATTTCTTCATAAATATCTGTTCTCACATACGCTGCTGATTATGTGAGGAATTTCCCGCATATGGGAACAACGGGTCTGCCAGCCGGAAACTGAAACTCTCCCTGTCTACCAGCCCCACCACTTTTTCGCTGTCATACAGTCCAAGCAGGAATCCGGCTACCTGCTTGCCCGTGTGGTATGTTCCGAAAGACTTGTCATAGTCATATTCACTGACATTGTTTGCCACCATTCCGAACTCTGTCTTTGTCGCCGCAGGCGCCAGCACCTTTGCCTTCATTTTCGCTCCCGCTTCTTCCAGTTCCCGTGCCAGCCCTTCCGTAAAAGTGCTGACATAAAACTTCGCCGCACAATATGTCACAGCCGTAGGCACAACGGTATAGCCTCCACATGAAGATATATTGATAAGCTGTGTTCCCTCTACATCCTTGTAATCACGGACATACAGTGAGGACAGAATTGTCAGAGCCTCTATGTTCAGATTCAGCATCATACTGATCTTACTCAAGTCCTGATCCGCCACGCTGTCATAGTTGCCAAAGCCCGCATTATTGATCCATGTTTCAATCTCATAGCCCCTCAAACCTTCATAAAGCTGATGTGCGTTTTCCGGCACGGATAAATCGGTGCTTCTGATGACAATATCCAAATCCGGGTATATCCCTAAAATCTCCCGTTTCAGTTTTTCCAGATTATTTTTTCGCCTTGCTGCTATGACCAGATTTTTTCCCCGCTCCGCAAACGCCTTTGCCACTTCATACCCAATACCGGAGCTTGCCCCGGTGATGACTGTATATTTTCCCATTCCCTGAACCATTTGATAATCCTCCTTCGATTTGGTATAATCCAACCATACAATATAGAGTAAACTCTATGTCAAGAGAATTGAGGTGATTTTTTATGAAATACTCCATCGGAGATTTTGCAAAACTGACGGGGCTGGGCATCCATACCCTGCGCTATTATGAACACGAAGGGCTGATTGCCCCGGAACGCAATTCCAGCAACCGCCGCTGTTATTCTGATAAAGACCTCATATGGATCGAATTTATCAAACGCCTAAAAGACACGGGGATGCCTATTAAGGAAATCAGGCACTATGCCAAACTCCGGGCTGACGGTGATCCCACCCTTTCTGAAAGGATGGAAATGCTGGTGCAGCACCGACAGGCGCTTAATGAGCAGATTGCACAGTTACAGGAGCATAAGATTAAATTGGATGAGAAGATAGAATTTTACAAGAAAGAAATAGAGCGTGTGCAGAAAAATGTACCTTCATGAGTATTACACTGCCGAAAAAGATAACAGTTCTTTTCTGGCTTTATCCCTTCATGCCATCTCCCTAAACGTGCCAGCCATTCCACCCACAAGGCTCCATTGGCGCTGCATATAGGATTTGAGGTTTTCCGTACTTTGCCGATAATCCCCACAAGCCATTAACGGATTATCAAAGTACTCCATGATTGCGCAGGCGGCACAGTACCCGCTCTCCTTTAGTCAATATATGATGGATTGGAAACTGGTTTGTTATCAAAGCAATCACAATGCCAATCGTAGTATCCAAAATCCGTGCAGCCCCAAATGACAAAGGGCTTTCATCATTTCCATGTGTCACGGTAATGCACAGAAAAACAACACACATGAGGAACGTCCCTTTTTCCCGTTTTATCAAAACAGAAAAATTGATGATTGGAATAAGAAGCACCGATAAAAACAGGTATCGTATCGCTTCATATGGGATGCACCAGACATTCCTCTCGAACAGCAGGACGAGCATACCCCACATCCCGCCGATAACCGTAGCCATCTCCCTGTTGAATGCTTCACGGAAACTGTCCTTAGAGGTGCGCTGGACGCACAGCACAGCAGCAATGGCGGCATAGAATGCCGTGTCTGATTTCCTTATTGTACCTGTCAGTAAACACAGGAATACTGCCACAACTGTTTTTATTGTGCGCCCGCCGACTTTCAGACAGTTAATTTTCATATATCCCTTTCAGGGTATACTGATCTAAGATATGCCCGTCCATTTCACAGTAAAGCTCGTTCAGCAGAAAGCCTCTCTCCAAATCCAGCATCTTATCCAGTGCATACACATGAAGTTCATATATGTGCGGCTTATCGGGTGGTGTCATCCCACCATAATAGCAGGAAAGCTCCGTGGATTGCTTTCCGCCCTGCACACTCGTCCAGCTATTCCGGCCCTGCACAAAATCCTCCGCCATCTGGCTCTCGTTCTCTTTGATCTCAAAACGGGTAATATTTGCCGCCAGCCAGTGTATCCATGCGAATCCCCCGGTCACCGGGTATGCGTCCTTGTCCTCTAAGACAATGGCAACCGACACAGTTCCCTGCGGTGCATCTTCTACCGTGAACGGCAGGGAATAGGTAGGGATTCCGTTTTCGTTAAACTGCGTCCCATGCCCGCCGTATTGGGGCTGTATTACCCTGTTTATAATACCGCTGCTTGTAACATTCATCTTTTAAATCCTCCAATCTGATTTTCTGATGATATTATAAGCGGCGGTTCCCGGACAGTAAATTACCCACTTTTTCGTGGGTACTAATCCGGGACTACTCCCTTTTCCTCCAGGATATGTTCCATGCCGTTTGCTTTCAAGTAATCAATCCCTATGTGCTGCATAATCCTTAACGCCTCCAGTATTTTCATTCCCATATCTTTTGTTAGTGAATATTCCACATGGAGCGGGTATCCCTCATAGGATTTCTTTTCCACAAAGCCATATTCCGTCAGTTCCTTTAACTGCTCCAGCAGCATCTTCTGTGTGATGCCGTCTATGTCCCGTTCCAGCTTCGCCAGAGATGTAGCCCCTAAACGTAGCCGCCATAAAATAATCGGCTTCCATTTTCCCTTGATCATGTCATGTACAAGTTCCAAAGGACAGGTATATTCTGTACGCATTTTCATAGGCTGATGCTCCCTCGTTTTCCACTGTTACCTATTACTTCGATGTTCCTGCTAAAGCAAAAGCACCCGTTTTTGCCAAAAGGTTTCATATACACCAAATTGTATACATCAGAATTCTTCATCTTCCGGCTCAAAATACTCCAGCAGAGAAAAATACAATTCTTCCGGGCGCTCCGGCAGGTAATCTTCATAACTGGAAATATCCTGCACGGTATGGTTGCTGTACTCCACCTGTGCCCGCCAGGACGGTCTGCCCTCTGGTTCCGTTGGCATATCCTCCCCGCTTTCCTCCAGATCATCCCCGTAAAAATCTTCATCAAAAAGAATATCCGTGAAATACTCATCCTCATCAGGTTTCAGGCAGTAATCCTGCTCCCACATAAAAATTTCCAGTGTATGCACGATATACCGCAGCAGCTTCGCCATCTTCCCGCCGTCCAGAACAACAGACTGCTCCCCGCTGTCTGCATGGAAGTCCGTCATGGTCAGAACACGGCTTTTCCTGTCAATGGTA
>VSOD01000318.1 GCA_009774655.1 Lachnospiraceae bacterium | reverse complement strand
ATTTTATACAATGAAAGAGGAAAAAATTTTGTTGGAAAAGGAGACATTTAAACCGTTAAACTATATTAAGAAAGAAGAATATTCCGGCAGTATGGAAGGCATGCGATATATGCTTAAGAAATGCAGAAGCGGAGAGGAAGATATCATCAGGGTAACGGTCTGGCCGGAGCCGCTGAATCTGGTAAAGACGCCGGAGGATTTAAAAGAGACGCTGGATGTTCCGCTGACGGAGGAAGGGGTCGAGCAGGCCAGGCAGTGGCTTAATGAACGGCATGAAAGCCGGCGGGAATACTGGCTCGACAGACTGCATCGCTCATGGACGGAATGATTTACATAAATATTTTGTGACAAAGGATACAAAATGTCAAAAAAGGTTGATTTTTCCGTATTATGTAGTATATAATTGCCATATAAGTTAACATAAAGCTATCATAAGCAGAGCATAGAGATTGTGTCAAAGCAGAGCGGCACAACGGACATAAATTAGTTTTATGGGGGAAGGGATATGGCAGCGCTTAATTTTAACGCATTATTTTTTAATCATGAAATTCCGTTTTGTAAAGTATACGGCATGGAGAGTAAGGACAAGCTGGAGAAGCTGCTGGTGACGAACCGTATTTCTTTTTTTATAGAATGGCAGGAGAGACGGCTGTGGGAGCGGTTGTTCCGGGAGGTTCGTCCGGAGAAAAGTGTTTTTACGATTCGGATCAACGAGGCTGACAGCACGCTGGCGAAGGATCTGGTGGAAGGAATGGACAGCGTGAAACTGGGTGTGGTGTAAATGGATCAGCGCCGTGCATTGTGTCTGCAGTGCGGCAGCTGGAATCGTTTTGATCATATGGTTGGGACAGGGCATTTGCAGTGACGGACGCAGGTGCCTTTTTCAATGATTTACAGGTTGATGTGATCGGGAAGGAGTAAACGGTGAAAGAGAGTGGGAAATCATCACGTATCAATAAATGTCCTGTGTCTGATAAGTGCGGCGGGTGCCAATATATCGACTTATCTTATGACAGGCAGCTTAAGGAAAAGCAGCGGGCGGCGGAGAAGCTGTTGAAGCCATACGGCAGGGTGGAGCAGATCATCGGCATGGAGGAGCCGGCGCACTACCGCAACAAAGTACATGCGGTCTTCGATTTTCAGAAAGGCAGGGGGATCGTGTCGGGAACCTATCAGGAAGGCACGCACAGGGTAGTGCCTGTGGAGGAGTGCCTTCTGGAGGACCAGCGGGCAGATGCGATCATCGCTTCTATCCGGCAGCTGGCGAAATCTTTCAAGCTCAAAGCGTATGACGAAGATACAGGATACGGATTGCTGCGTCATGTGCTCATCCGGGTGGGGCATACGACGGGACAGATCATGGTGGTGCTGGTACTGGGCTCACCGATCCTGCCTTCCAAAAAGAATTTTGTGAATGCGTTATGTAAACTGCATCCGGAGATCACGACTATCCTCCTCAATGTCAATAATAAACGGACGAGCATGGTACTGGGGGAGAAGGAGCAGGTTCTGTATGGCAGGGGCTATATTGAGGATGTGCTGTGCGGCAGAAGGTTTCGCATCTCCTCGAAATCATTCTATCAGGTCAATGCTGTCCAGACAGAGAAGTTATACGGCAGGGCGCTGGAGTATGCGGCTTTGACGGGAAAGGAGACGGTGATCGATGCCTACTGCGGTATCGGAACGATCGGGCTGGCAGCCGCGGCGCATGCAAAAAAAGTGATCGGTGTGGAACTGAACCAAGCGGCGGTGAAAGATGCGGTGGTCAATGCAAAGCTCAACGGTATCCGGAATGCCGACTTTTATCAGAATGACGCCGGGCGGTTTATGATACAGTTTGCGGAAGCGGGAGAGAAGGCGGACGTGGTCTTTATGGATCCGCCACGGGGCGGGAGCACGGAGGCTTTTATGGAAGCGGTTTTGCGTCTGAATCCGGAAAAGATCGTCTATATTTCCTGTAATCCGGAGACACTGGCGCGGGATCTGGCGTATTTGACAGGCAGCGGCCAGGCGGGGAAGGAGAGTGGTAAGGCCGGAAGGCGGAGCGGGTATCGCGTGGTGGAAATGACGCCGGTGGATATGTTCCCTTTTACCGCGAATATTGAGGTAGTGTGTCTCTTAAACAACCGAAAATCTAAACCCGATTCTTGATGTTGTCCCGGAATTGTAGCGCAATTATGACTGGAAGACAGAAAATTGTAAACAGCTTTTAAAAACTTGTAAAGTGGTGTTTATTCAAATTAAATCAGAAATCCCGATAGTAAGGTCAGAATAAATACAGACCGGTATTTTATCATCAAAGCTATATTGTGCGGATTCCTGATCATGTTCAAAATCAAATACATTTACAACACGTGTCCTTGGATTTATGATCCAGTATTCCCGGACGCCTGCAGAACGGTACTTGAAAAGTTTTATCCCATAATCCATGCGCTCCGTACTCGGTGAAACGATCTCGATAATCCAATCAGGAGAGCCGTTGCAGCCCTTGTCGCTCAGTTTGTCTTTGTCACAGACTACAGAAATGTCAGGCTCCACGTAATTTTTTTCGTCCTCATTCAGGATGACTGCGAATGGGGCGGGATATACTTCACAATCGCCATTCTTCGCTTCAATGTAATTTCCAATAATCCGGATTAACTGTGCAACTATTTTTTGATGTTCGCGGGCAGGCGGAGCCATGTCGTAGATCTGTCCGTCGATCAGTTCCGCGCGCCGGCCTTCCGGAAGGGCATAGATATCTTTGATAGTATAAATTTTTTCCTGGTACAGTGCCATGAGGTATCCTCCTTTAGATTCTGCTTTCCAAAGCAGCAGCAAATGTTGCGTTGATAATCAGACGGGATATAATGATAATTTAAAACTCCAGCACTTATACGGACTGAAAAGAATCCCTCATAAATGCTGGAGTTTTGCTGTCGTGGAAGCAATGGGGCTCGAACCCATGACCTCTCGCGTGTGAGGCGAACGCTCATCCCGGCTGAGCTATGCTTCCATGTACTTCATTATAGCACTATGTGTCAGAAATGCAATAGCCTTTCGGATATTAGCGTATTTTATATGATTTTCTGTGATTTCCGGCAGGCCAGATACCGGCCGGAGGTGCGGGCTGACCCGCAGAAATGGAAGAAAAACGGATATTTCAACGGTTTTTTATGAAAAAGCAGTAAAACAGGTACATATCACAAAATAACCGCACGTTGGGTAATATATATTCTGTATGTTTTGCCTGTGTATTGCTATGATTTTCATACGGAGGTGAAAATCATGGATGATTACAGGAAAGAAGCAAACATTCAGGTGGGAAAACGGTTGAGGGAAGCAAGGAATAGTCTTGGCCGGACACAGGCAGAAATTGCGGTGTCGCTTGGCGTGTCGGAAGAGCATTACAGAAAATATGAATCCGGCGCGACAGGTTTGTCGGCGGATAAGCTGTTGATCTTGTATCACAAATATGGGATTGATCCTACTTATCTGATCACGGGGGACTGTCTGAACAACGACTTTGACGTGGACTGTTACATAGCCAACTGCAATAAGGAGCAGAAAGATCTGTTTGTAGACCGGGTGTTTGCATATATGTCACGGATGATCAAGAAATAACGCAGCAGATAATCATCCTGTGGAGCTGCCGTAGTCCTGTGTATTTCCATGATATATGGTTTTGGGGTTGTGGATTTTGACCATATATTGTAGAATGAGCCGGCATTATACGGCAGCTTCATTGCTGTGTAGAATCGGAAAATATCTTATATATGTAGTTTGTTTGATAAAATCACAAAAGTAATGAGTTTTTGAGTTTTTTTAATTTTGTGTGGAAAGTCCGGTAACTATATAGTCAATGATCTCTTCAACAGTAGGACTTTCGCCTTCACAGGGAATTTTTTTCCAAAAATTCTGAATCTGGGGATCGCTGCTTTTCAGGGCAAGGGAAACCGCATAGGCAATCTCATTTCGGACTTCGCGTTCCGAGATACCTTCCTTTACCGCTATTGTCCGTAAATGCTCAGAAATTTTATCTTTTTTGTTTTGGTTCATAGTTTTTCCTTTCCCATCTTAAGCGATGTCTAAGAAGCCCCGCAGGGCAAGGTCTACTCTTATCATACAACATTAGCGTGACCTTGTAAGTATTTTCTATTCATGACGTAGTACTTTTTAAATGGTATGTTAAAAAAGAGGGTTCGGCAGGCAACGGAGGGCAGTGTCTGTCTGCTGCGGATATACATTAAATGTCATTGACAGATAAAATGAATTTACGTACAATAGCATTAAAAAACGGAGTTCCTGAACGGGAAAGGAGGTTAACGGATTTATGTTTTTAGCTGTTGCAACGGCTCCATGCAGAGTATGAGGACACTGTATGGAGAGAGGAGTCCGGCGCGGGAGCGCTGACCGGAATTCGGGTCCTCAGACTTTGCTCACAATCATGATAAAAAGTATGGAAAAGGAGCAAAGTTAAAATGAAAGATACGATTAAGACAACCTGTAAAGAGTTAAAGACATTTCTGGCATTATGGAGCACGCAGTCGCTGTCGCAGCTGGGAAGCAGCATGACGGCTTTTGCGCTGACGTTGTGGCTGTATGAGAAGACGGGGTCGGCGCTGCAGACGGCGATGCTTTCGATCTGTTCCTATGCGCCGTATGTGATGGTGAGTATTTTTGCGGGCGCACTCAGTGACAGATGGGATAAGAAAAGGGTGATGCTCGTCTGCGATACGCTGGCAGCCTGCAGTACGCTGGTGGTATTTGCATTGTTGAGAGCGGATCTGCTGGTGCCCGGGCATCTGTATCTGCTCAATGCCCTGAACGGATTGATGAACACGATACAGCAGCCGGCGGGGGATGTGGCGATGACGCTGATCATCCCGAAGAAACATTATCAGAAGACCAGCGGCATGAAGTCTTTTTCCAATTCGCTGATCACGATCATGAATCCGGTGCTTGCTACAACGCTTTTTTCCCTGTTTGGGATCAATGTTGTCATTGCGGTGGATTTTTGTACTTTTGCGGTGGCGTTTGTGACGCTGCTGTTTGGGATCAGGATTCCGAAAGTGCGGTATGCGGACGGGG
>VSOD01000317.1 GCA_009774655.1 Lachnospiraceae bacterium | reverse complement strand
CTTCTGCTCCTGGGAATCCGGCGCCACATTGTACTGCTGACGCAGCTGCTCCTTCTGGGCATCTCCCTCAGCTATATACCCCAGATTCTCCACATACTCATCCTCCAGCTGCCTCAGCTTATCCCGGATATCCTGTATGTTCTGGTCGATCTTCCGGTCAACGTCCCAGGCATCGCCCACCATCTTGAGCGCCTTCTGCTGCGCATACTGTTTGCGCTGGGTGATCGGATCCTTCTTAACATTCAGATCTCCCATAAAAATGGTATTTCTCTTCTGCTCTTCCTGTCCATTCCTGCCGGCCTTCTCCTGTGCTCTCGCCCGGGCGCTGCTGCTGACCTGAATCACCTGATTCTCGTTCTCGTTCGCTCTGATCTGCATGAATCGTAACCTCCTTGTCCTTCATGACATTCCTCTCACCATTGTTACCCTGCCGTTCGGACAAACTCCCTTTCATCCGGCCGGCCCATCTCAAGACTGTGCCATTTCCACAAACATAAAAACCGTCTGCCGCCCGGCGGGCCGCACAGCCTTCCATGCCTTGAAAGTCAAACACTTCCATGATAGGTATATCGGCTTATACTGCCGATTTCTTAATCTCCGTTTCTTCCTTTACACTTTACGGTAAATTCGCTATAATAATCTTATCAAACAGTGAAAGGACGGTAAATATTATGGGTATGACAAACAAACAGTTTCAGGGTTTTATCCGACTTGCATTGGGTTGGCTCGATAAAGCGCTGGAAGAATCTCCGGATAACAAAAATCTTCAGGCTCTAAAAGATATTTTCCAGTCGATGTTGGAAGATGACTAAACACAGTGCTGCACAAGGCACGAAAGAAAGCCAATCCTAGAGCTTACGCAAAAAGAAGATGCGGTATAAGTGCGCCTTTTCCGCATCTTCTTTACACCATTTCTTATACTTTCATGCCACCGCTCTGTTATGAAAAGCCACTGTCTGCACTATTTCCCGCGCCGGTCCAATATCTCCTTCCCCAGCGTCCACAGCGTCCGAAACGCTTCCGTCCTCCCGTAAGCCGCCAGATAGACCGCATTGGGAATCACCAGACAGAGTAACCCCTTTCCCAGAAATCCCGTAACGCCCTCTCCGGTCAGCCGGCACAGCAGCCCGGTCAGCGCTCCGGCTCCCACCGTCACCAGCAGATACAGAAAATACCGTACAAAATAAATTCTGCAGGGCTGCCTGAACCCATACCGGTACAACCCCCGCGGTTCGATCCAGAAAGGCAGCGCCACCGAACTGATCAGGGTTCCGGCAAGAATTCCCACAATGCCAAAGTGCTTTGCCAGAAGCACGGAAACCACCAGATTGAGAACCGCTTCCAGGATTGACTTATAACGTTCGTCCCAGAACAGCCCCATGGCGCTTCTGGTCTTTGCCACCGGAATGCGCATACTGTTCACATAGAAATTAACGACGATCAGTATCACCGCCGGCCGGGGCAGCAGATAATCCTCACCCAGCCAGAGCGTGATAAAAGGGTCAAAGAGCCACAGCAGACAGATACTCAGCCAGCCGAACAGCCACGCCCCGAAGAAATCCAGCCGTCTGAATGCCTCTCTTTTCGCCTCATCCGTCTCCGTGGCGACCAGACTGCCCAGCGCAGGAGTAAGCGCGCTAAACAGCGCGCCTATCATCAGATTTAAGAACCCCCGGATCATCACATAATTAGAATACAGGCCGGTGGTGATGATGCCCACAAACTTGGAGATCAGAATGTTGTCCGTGCTGAACACCGCGGCTGCTCCCACACGGTTTAAGATCATGGCGCTCACATTGCGCCGGATATCCTGCAGGATCTCCCCCGGCAGCGGGCGCTCATCCTTTTCCCGCAGATACGGATAAAGCCTGTCCGCCTTCACCGCCACGGCCACATTCTGCAGCACCGTGCCGGCCACCAGAATACAGAGATAGTACAGGTAATTGCCGCTCACTACCAGCACCACGATCTGCACCACATTGACAAGCAGCGTCAGCCCGGCACGGATCATGGTGTCAATATACTTCTTCTGATATACAAACAACAATGTGGATTTATAGGTAAAAAAATAAGCCACGCCGGTATTGAGCACATTCAGCAGATAGATCAGCGGAATATACGGAATATCCTCGGGCATCTCTTTGACAAAAAAATCAAGAAAGGGCGTAAGACCGGCTCCCACCGTCAGAACCGTCACCCCCACGATCTGATAGACACGGTGGTACAGCCGGATCAGCGATTTAATCAGCTCCCGGTCCCCCTCGGCCGCCGGGCGGTAGAGACTGTACGTGATGGAGACGGAAAATCCCAGCTCCGCCAGAGACAGCACCGCCAGAATATCGGTGAACAGGCCGTCCAGCCCCAGATACTCTTTCCCCAGGATCTGTACGAACACGTAACGGGATACAAACTTAAGCACTGCCAGCATGAACTCGCTGAGCATGGAAAAGGTTACATTTTTGACTGTATTTTCAGTTCTGTCCATCCGCATCACCACTCCGCTTCCACTTCTTTAACTGCCTGTAAACAACGGCCATGCACCAGAATGCCGCCGTGTTTCCATACAACAGCAGCTGCGCCGTCACCCCCTTACCATGCGGGCAGAGCCGCAGGGCATTCAGGCTGAAATGTCGTCTGCAGTGCCGGCGAAACCGCCGCAGATAACCGAAAAGATCTTTCTGCGCACTGCCCGCCTCCACAGCCTGCATCCCCAGACGCACGGCCGTATCCAGCGCCAGCTGTGCAAAGCCGTCCGCCGTCTCCGGTAGGTTGTGCCGCGCATCCTCACAGATATGATCCAGCACCGCAAGGACCGTACACCGTCTCTCATCAATGCCGTTGTTGATCAGACTGCCCGCCCTGTATACATAGTGATACAGCCTGTCCGGCACGTAACTGATGCAGCTGATCTCTCCCAGGATCTGATAGAAAAAAAGCAGATCTTCGCAGCACAGGGCGCGGCTGTCAAAGGGATACTTTTTTACAAGCGCCGCCGGATAGAGCTTTCCCCATGCCGTCCACAGAAAAGGGCTTCGTCCGGCCATCGCGCAGACCGCCTCCGTCCTTTGATAGACGCGGGCAGGCTCCTGCCCTGTCCCTAACCCGTCGGTGCCGCAGATGCTCACTTCCGCTCCGCTTTCTGCCAGCGCATCATAGAGCTTTTGCAGCAGCCGGGGTTCCACATAGTCATCGGAATCTATGAAGGTGATAAACTCTCCCTGGGCCCTGCGCACGCCTTCGTTTCTGGCGGCGGACAGCCCGCTGTTCTGCGGCAGATGCACCACCTGAAGCCACTCTGCAGCGGCCGCCCACTCGTCGCAGAGACGGCCGCCGCCGTCCGTAGAGGCGTCGTCTACAAGAATGACTTCTTTATTTGGATAGGTCTGTGCCGCTATGGAAGCCAGGCACTTCTCCAGATATGGCTTCACGTTGTAGACCGGCACGATAATGCTGATCAATGGTTTATGTTGTCTCATAGTTCCCCGGCTCTCCTGCTGGTTTTGACATTGCTTTCCCTGTTCTGGCATTGCTTTCCCCGTTTTTCACTGCTCTCCCTGCTTTAGCACTGCTTTCCCTGTTCTGGCACTGCTTTCCCTGTTCTGACACTGCTTTCCTTGTTTTAACAACTTTTTGCTTCTTTGATGGCGCTGTCTTTCCTGTTTTCTCAACCACCGTTTAACATATTTGTAAAAGGACGCCATCCCCCAGAAGACCGGCACACTGGCATGCAGCGTGCGCACTGCCACCCTGCTTTTTCTCTCCGGTAAAAGCTGCAGCGCCTTCCGGTCATAATGCCGTCTGATATGGCTCTGGAGTCTTTTCAGCAGGGAGAAGATCTGCCATCTCTCCGCGTCCGACTCTACCGTCAGCATGGCCCAGCGGGAATCCACATCCAGCGACAGCCGCCGGAAATACAATGCCGCTTCCGGGAAGCGCTCTCCCGCGTGGTCGCAGACATGATCATGAACCGTCAGCGCCGTCAGCTTCCTGACGCTCACGCCACTGTGTACCTGGCTGTCTTCTCGGTCGTTATTATAATGATAGAGAATATCCGGTACATAACTGACACGCCCCACGCGCTGAAACAGTTCATACAGAAACAGAATATCCTCACTGTAATAAATCCGCTCATCGAACAGGCAGGCCTTCACAGGAGCCGCCGCATAGAGCTTCGCCCAGGGCACATAATTAAAGGGAATCTCCCTGGCCATGCACGCGATCGCTTCCTCTCCGGAAAAGACGCCCGCCGGGCCTCCCGCCAGTCTGATACCGTCAGCCCCGCAGGCACTGACATCCGCCTCCGCCTCCCGCAGACTCGCATAAAGTGTGCTGAGGAGCTCCGGCTCCACCCGGTCGTCCGCATCTACAAAACAAAGATATGCACCAGCCGCCCTGCGGATCCCTTCATTTCTGGCCGCAGAAGGCCCTCTGTTTTCCGCAAAGTGTACCACCTGCAGCCTCGCTTCCGACTCTGCACAGGCATCGCAGAGTTGTCCGCTCCCGTCCGTAGACGCATCATCCACTGCAATGATCTCCAGCGCCGGATAGGTCTGCGCCGCTATGAAGTCAAGACACCGCCTTATATAAGGCGCCACATTATAAACCGGCACGATCACACTGATCAACGGACTCTTTTTCTCCATACCGTTCTCTCCTTAGCCATTTCATTGATTCAACCGCAATCACTTGAGAAAATGTCTCAGACATCCCCCACCATCTTATAATACGCTCCCAGCCTCTCATGCATCCGCCGCACCCCGAAAGTCTCTTCCGCCTTCCGCCGGTTCTCTGCAGACATCTTCTGCAGCGCGTCCACATTCCCGCTGCACGCAAGCATCGCTTCCGCCAGCCCTTCCACGTCGCCCGGCTCCAGCAGAATCCCGTTCTCTTCGCCAATCACTTCCGGAATCGCACCCACCGTCGTACTGATGATGGCTTTGCCCGCCGCCATGCCCTCCAGCACAGCCATGGGCAGTCCTTCATAATAGGAAGGCAGCACCAAAACCGCCGCCTTTTTCAGATATTTAAGCTTCTGCGTCTCTCCGATCCAGCCGGGCACACTGATATGCCG
>VSOD01000316.1 GCA_009774655.1 Lachnospiraceae bacterium | reverse complement strand
CATCAGAACATTGAAAGCGGTGTTACAGCTCCGCTTTATTTGTCGTTCCATCAAACCGACTGTGAATAGTAACAATTAGTGTCAAGTTGCATTATAAAATAATCCTCTTCATTATCCTATTATTCTGTCCTAATATCTCCCACCATCAAATCAATCAAATGCTCCTGATACCCTGCTTTTTTCTCTGCTTTCAAAAGTTCCGCAAGCTCTCTCAATTGAGCGTTTGCAATCTTATCCAATCGGTTCAAACGTTTTTCTGTAAGCGCCTCATCCGATAGCGAGCGATAATAATCCTGCGCCGTCATTCTCCATGGCAGAATCTTCCCTTTACCTCTTGTAAGCACTCTGTCCGCGATCTCAATTCCTTCCGGGTCAATATCGCCGCAGTAATATAGTTTACATTCGGATTTCAGCAGCAAATCTATTAAAAACAGAGAAGCCGTTCTGGGCTGCCCGGAAGTACACACGATTGCGTATTCCTCCCCATCCATTTCATCACAAACCTGAGAAAAAACCATCTGGTTTTCGATAATAAAAACTTTCTTCCTGCCGCTGTCCGCCCTTGTCACTCTACTCAAATTAGAAAGCGTCAGGACATATTTTTCGCCCTTTCCAATAAAATGTCGATAGGCTTCATGTTCCCTGTCGCCTTCGTAGAAATGGATTCCGTAACACGTGGTATAGCTGGAAATATCATCAGGCGCAATCCCCGCCTTATAATACAAAGCCAGAATATCTTCCTGGGCTGTCGGCTCTTCCTCCCGATAAATATAGCTTAAAGCGCTAATCAGCAAACGTCCAGGCGCATTCTGTCTGTCAAAGCAGTGGGGATTCTTTGTGACCTCCGCCCCCAGCACCGCCAGCCTGACAAATCCCGCTCCATTCCTATCCTCCCGTGACAAATATGCCAATGCACCGCACACTTCCATAAGCATTTCTTTTATGCTGTCACTCGATTTTTCTCTCTCCCTGATAATCAAATGATAGCCATATTTACGCTGTTCCCGCACTCCTTTTAGCCACTGTGTTCCCCCGGCGTCCTCTCCAAACCGGCTTCCCACCTCATCCAGCACCGCCTCCCAAAATCGGTTATTGCAAGCCTTCTTTTCTTCCCTCCTCCGGCTGTTTGACACAAGCTTTTCCTCAAAATACCGTTCTACAAGCGCCTCCATTTCGACTCCACAGAACCTCGTCTCATTCAGCGCCACCTGCAACTCGGAGACAGAGAAAACAAAATCACCCGGCAACAGACTTCTCCCAAACACTTTACCCAAAGCGACGCATTCCGCCTCAGATAAATTTGCAAGAAAAATTTTCCCTGAAAGCCTCCCATATTTTATGTATTTCTTCTTCAACTCAGCAAACATACAGGTATATGCTTTGTCTTTCCTGAAATAAAGCGCGCATTCCTCTAAGATTTTTTCTTCCACTTTACTGTTCCTCAATGATTCTCTGTTTTCCGTTCCACAGATAATAGATCACCGTAACTACTTGAGAATTGGCAGGCCGAAGCAATTCCGCGATCCGCAGGAAGGGTACGGACGCATAACATCCCCACAGCACCTGTGAATTCATGATATAATCGAAATCGAACTTTCTTACGAGATCAAACATGCTGCTGATATTTTTGTCATCCACACCCGCAAAAGCTTCATCCAACGCAATCACTCTTGGCAAATCGTCATTCTCCGCCTTTTTATATTGCGCATTCACCGCGGCAAACAGCGGAACATACATGGCCATTGCCTTCTCGCCACCGCTGAAGCGGTTAAAGGCTCCGTTTGTCAATTCCTTTTTGTTCTCGTCATTTCGATAATAAAACATTTTGAATTCAAACCACTTCCGATAATCCAGCGCTTCCCTCACCAAATCAGAATAGTTTAAGACTTCACCGTTTTCCTCCGCCGTCTGTTTTACCGTATAAATCTTATTTCTGAAATGTGCGGAGATCCTTTCAATATCCTCCGCCGTCATCAATTCCCTGTCACGGTTCAGCATCTTCTCCAACTCCGCCGTATCCAGTTCCCCGTCACCCTCCGCGGTTTTAGCCCTCCAGTCCAACGAAAAGGTCAGCGACATGGAAGTATCCATCTTTCGCATAAGGGAAGACATATCCTGAATCCACTTCCTGCTTTCCGCAATACGGACATTTAACTTCCTGCTAAGTGTATCCGACAGGATATTCTCAAACAGTTCCCTGTCTTTTTGGCGGATCAACAGTTCGGTTTCATCAATTCTCTCTTTGATTACCTGATAGAATTCTTCAAAATATAGTTTACGCCCCTGCATATAAGAGACGATTCTATGACGTTTACGCAAAACCATCGCATCTGTTGTCCCTTGCGCGAAACACTCCTCCATAAACGTCCCGTAAGTTACCAGATTTCCAATATGGGCATGAAAAATCCTGTCCAGATTCGACACAATCTCCGCCACGGATCTATTTCTGTCAGCTTCTCTGATGACACTTTCTGCCTGTTTAGCCGCCTCCGGTATGGTTTTGCTTTCTCTGGCAAATACAAGCCCCAAAGATAATTCTTCATCAAAATATTGCCTGAGCCGGGCCTCCTTCTCCATTTTTTCCATCACATTACTTTTCCGTATCTCAATATCCGGCTCCAATCTTTTCACGGCATCTTCCCATACAGCCTGTTTTTTACCTAATTCCGTTTCTTCCTTACTTTTTAAGTCCAGCTCATCCCGAATTGTTTTTAACCGTTCCGCTTTCTCCCTGTTCTCCGGTGCATTCAGGAATTCTTCCAATTTTTCAATCTGTAGCCTCTGTTCCTGTAATTCCCGCTCCGCCCTTTTCTTATGGATATCTTCCGCATCGATTGCGTCCTCCTCTTTCTCAATCAGCCGTTTCTGCATATCCTCTCTGTCTTGCTCCGCCAAAAGGCGCATCACCGCGATCTGAAAGGATTCTAACTGACTTTTATACTCATAAAGCGCTTCCAGTATCTCCTCATAACTCTCAATGTTTCTTTCATAGGGCAGTTCCCTGCACTTGGTTATAACCCGCTGTGCGGACTGCTTTTTTTGCGTTTCACATTCTTCTTTCTCTTTCTGTTTCTTCCCGCACTCTTCACCGCACTTTTCAAACGTCCAGTTTAAATCCTTCTTCATCGCAATTGCCGCATCCAATTCGTCAAATACGGGTAGCCCGCGATATTCTTCCTGCAAGATGGCAATCCGTTTCTCCAATCCGGCTATTCCCTGCTCCAATGCCTCCAGTTCCTGCCGCAAAAGCTGCAATTCTTCTTTTTTTCTTCTGATTTGTTCCTCCCTCTTCTTTCTTCTGATGGCTTCCCCAATGTAGCACGCTTCCTTTTCCGGCCTGCTGTACCCCTCCAACGCACCGTGCCTGAAATAGCCATTTGGCTTTAACACAATCTGACAGCCGTCTTCCTCCCCGATATTTGATAAAATCCGCTCGATCATCTTCCGCAGTTCCATATCTTGGGCAACCGCCGCCAGTTTACCGTATCCCATTTTCCCGGAATCTTCTAAGCAGAGAACCTTATCTGACCATTCCCCCAGAACCTGCATTGCCCGCATATAATCTTTCTTTGCCACCACCAGAGCATCCAAAAGTCCTGCATCCTCCAACTGACATTCCAGCAAATCCCTCTCCTGCCCAGAAACATCTTTCGTAAAGTCCACCGCTTCATAGAAAGGCAAAAAGGCGATATGGTTCTCTGACAGTTTTTCCCTCGTCCTGCACAAAATTTCTCTGCGCACCGGCGTGATCTCCGGCATCTTTTCCAATTCCTCCAACTCTTCCCCGCAGACTCTCACAGTCTCCGCCTGTTTTTCCTTCCGCACTTTCAAGGCGGAAAATTCGCTTCCCAGCTTTTGGTTTTTCATCTCCCATATATTTCCAACGAGGTTGCGTATATCGCCATAGTCTGCCATACCCTGGTATTTCTGAATATATGCCGATATCTGTTCCAGTTCCTTTTTGGACAGATAAAATTCCTGGTTAAGCTTCTCCAGGCCATAGTATGCTTCAATCAAATCATCCCTCAGCCCGTCCTCCATCTTCTCCGCATCGTTCACCTGCTGCCACGCCTGCGCTTTCTTTTCCTCCAGAACGCTGCACTCTTCCGACAGCCTGTCCCACTGTAGCTGTATTTCCCTGAACTTTTTCAGCTCCTCCAATGCCGACTCCACGCTTTTGCACAATTTTTCAATTTCAATTTTGATATTTTTACATGCCTCATAGCTCTCCGAATATTTCCACAAGCTTACGATTTGTCCATGCCCTGAAAAACGGATTGTCTCCTGTAATTCATTCATATCACTCACAAACCGCTCTATCTCCATCTGGCAGGCATCGACCTTCTTCCTGATCTCACGTATGGCAGCGTCATACTCCCGTATCGCATTTTTGTGCTGCTCCATATGCTGGCAATAAAGCGCTATTTCTTTCTCCGCATCTTCCCGGCGTTTCCGGCACTGCCTTAATTTTTCGTCCGCCTCCTCTAAATCTGTTGTCCCGATGGCTTCCTTCTCTCGTTCCAGCAGGCCTTTTTCCGCTCTAAGCGCCTCGGCATGACCGTAAGATTTCTCCAGCCGTTCCTTTGTCTCCTCCAATTCATCCGTCTCCGCTTCCAGCTTTTCCCTGGCCGCGTCAACCATCCTCTTTTCTTCCAGATACGCGGTCGCTTTCTGTCCCAGCATATACTGATTATACCTTACATACTCATTCCTTATAATCTGCAAATCTTTATAAGCCCTTTTTAATCCATTCAGCTTATCCTGTATATCATCCATTTTCTCCATGGCGTCCACCATGGCGCGCAGATCCTCATCTGACAACGTCTGCAAAGAATCGTTCAATATCTCATATACTTTCTTCGGCGTAAATTCCTTGGAAAGCTTGGGTGCCCTGACTTTTATGAGCAGCCGTATAAACTGTTCATACTGTTCCAGCCTAGGAAACCCAAATATATGTTTATTTACAAAACGCATATAATCTTTCTGTGTTTCCGTAAACAGATTGTTTTCTCCCAGCTCCTTTTTCATCTCCTGTTTCGTGTACGCAATCTTCGTATCTCCCACTTCCCTGTAC
>VSOD01000315.1 GCA_009774655.1 Lachnospiraceae bacterium | reverse complement strand
AACCTTTGGCAGCCTGCTGCGGTAGATCGCCAGGTCTTCTTCGGTAGGGAAGTAGGCATCCAGCTTCGCGTCGGGGAATTTCTCATAGGCCATCATATCGAAATAGCCCGTACCGGTGAGGCCGAAGACGATGGTCTTCTCTTCTCCGGTTTCCTTGCACCGGACTGCTTCGTCAATGGCGACGCGGATTGCGTGGGAGCTTTCCGGCGCGGGCAGGATGCCTTCTACTTTTGCGAAGTACTCTGCGGCTTCAAATACTTCCGTCTGCTTGACGCTGACTGCTTCCATCAGGCCCTGATGATAGAGCTCGGACAGGGTGGAACTCATGCCGTGATAGCGCAGGCCGCCGGCATGGTTGGCGGAGGGGATAAAGTCGCTGCCCAGCGTGTACATTCTGGCAAGGGGGCAGACCATACCGGTATCGCAGAAATCGTAGGCGTATACGCCGCGGGTCAAGCTGGGGCAGGAAGCGGGTTCGACGGCGATGATCCGATAGTCGGCCTCGCCGCGGAGCTTTTCTCCCATAAACGGTGCGATCAGACCGCCCAGATTGGATCCGCCGCCGGCACAGCCGATGATGATGTCGGGTTTTACGCCGTATTTATCCAAGGCGGTTTTGGTTTCTAAGCCTATGATGGACTGGTGGAGAAGCACCTGGTTGAGCACGCTGCCCAGCACGTAACGGTAACCGTCACTGGATACCGCCGTCTCCACCGCCTCGGAAATAGCGCAGCCGAGGCTCCCCGTAGTGCCCGGATGTTCGGCCAGAATCTTCCGGCCGACTTCGGTTTCCATGGAAGGCGACGGCGTTACCGACGCACCGTAGGTGCGCATCACTTCCCGGCGGAAAGGTTTCTGCTCGTAGGAGCACTTCACCATGTAGACCTTGCAGTCGAGGCCCAGATAGGAACACGCCATGGAAAGCGCCGTGCCCCATTGACCGGCTCCGGTTTCGGTGGTCACGCCGTTAAGGCCCTGTTTCTTTGCGTAATAGGCCTGGGCGATGGCGGAGTTTAACTTGTGACTGCCGCTGGTGTTGTTGCCCTCGAATTTGTAGTAGATCTTCGCGGGTGTGCCGAGCTTTTTCTCCAGACAGTAGGCGCGGACAAGCGGCGCCGGACGGTACATCTTATAGAAATCGCGGATTTCCTCCGGAATCTCGAAGTACGGTGTATCATTATCCAGCTCCTGCGCCACCAGCTCCTCGCAGAAAACGCCGGAGAGCTCTGCCGCCGTCATAGGCTTGTGGGTGGCGGGATTTAAGAGCGGCGCCGGTTTCTGTTGCATATCGGCGCGCAGGTTATACCATGCCCTGGGCATTTCGTTTTCGGTGAGATAGATTTTGTAAGGGATTTTTTCGTTGTTCATGGCAGTTGCCTCCTTGTGAAATTTGTGATTTTGTAACAAAAGTGCATTTCTGCCAAACAAAAACGCCCCTGACAGAAATAGACTTTCTGTCAAGGACGAATAGATACAATAATTGTAGACACTATCCGCGGTGCCACCTTGATTCACGGTATGACCCGTGCGCTTAGCAGGATACCAACATATCCCCGGCATATTACGCTTGCCTGCAGCGTCGCAGAATACTCTGTGTTAAAGATCACATTTGACTGCGCCCTCAGCGGTCCATTTGACAACTTGTTTCTTACCTGCTTCTCAGCATCGCAGGTTCTCTGTAAAGGCATGATTGCCGTTATCTCCGCTTCAACGGTTTGCTGTATGAAATTTTTATATACTATAGCACCATTGTATGTGCGTGTCAATAGTTTTGTTATTTTTCCTCCATACGATACTGTTTAGGAGTGATGCCCACGCTCTTTTTGAATTGTCTCTGAAAATAAGAGGGTGTGGAAAACCCGGTTCTGTATCCGATCTCCTGTAAGGAATAATCTGTTGTGGACAGCATAACCTTCGCAGCTTTCAGTCGCTCTTTGAGAATAAAGCTTGTGAGAGATTCCCCGGTCTTTTTGCTGAATATAGCAGAGATATAATCCGGATTCATGTGAACGAATTCGGCGATCAACTGGCGGTTCAGATCGGGAGAAGAGAGGTTTTTGCGTACACAATCCTGAATGATTTCAATTGTGGATTCCGGCTGTTCTTCTTCCGGATTGATCTGAAATAATTCCGGATATACATTTCTTCGCTTGCTTTCTTTTACAGCTTTTGCCAGGGTGCTCTCCAGATGGTGAATATCTACCGGTTTGGTGAGATAGTTCTGGACGTGCAGCTCAATAGCAGAATGCGCATAGTCAAATCGTTCGTGACCGGTCAGCAGCAGGACTACAGGATTCAGATTCTTCTCATGCAGCCAGCGGATGAAATCAAATCCGTTTTCTTTGGGCATCTCGATATCTGTCAGAACGATATTCATGTCAGGATGCTGTTCCATCACGTGTTTTGCCTCCGGTACGCTGTGTGCCGTATACTGTTCACTGATGCCCAGCTTGTCCCAGTCGGTATTGAGCCGGATGTCTTCAACAATATAGAATTCGTCGTCTATGATCAGTATTTTCATAACTGTTTTCCTCGTATCATAAGTGTATAGTTTTCAAAATAAAATGAGCGGTATGAACAGGATCTTAAGAGTCCTGGTAGGAAATATAGGGAAGAATAATGTCAACCTGGGCTCCGCCTCCATGCGGGAGATTGGAAAAGAGGATGCTGGTGTGGGAATCATCATAGGCCAAAAGGATCCTCTTTTTGATATTATAGAGTCCGATTCTGGAGCCGTCTGCAATTTCCTCCACGGTAGGAGCCGGGTTGTTCAAATCCGCCAGCATCTGCTCCGGAAAACCGCTTCCGGTGTCCGTATGTCTAATGTGCACATAGACCTGCCCGCTTTCACTCTGCTCCTCAAAGGCGGTGACGGTGAGACTCAGCTTATCGCTGGTGCTTAAATTATGCTTAATGGAATTCTCGCTCAACATCAAAACCAGGCTGGGAAAGACGGCCGCATTATCACATAACCCCTGTATATTAATTTGAAAGAGCAGACTGTCAGGGTAACGGTAACTGTTCAGATCATAATAATTGCGCACGAAATGCATCTCTTCCGCCAGACTGACAAAGGGCTTGGTGGAAAGAGTGTAGCGCAGGTGCTCTGCCAGAGTGGATATCATGGACTTTAAAACAATACGGCTCACAGAGGTGCCCGCCATGGAGGAGATAACGCTCAGGCAATTGATCAGAAAATGGGGCGATACCTGATTGCGCAGGCTCAGGAGTTCGTACTCTTTTTTCAGAAGCTGTTCCCGGAGTACTTGGTTCTCCAGGGAATCGATGTGCTCCAGAAGACGAATGACTTCCTCATGAATTTCCCGTACTTCCTTACAGCGGCTGACTTCCTGGAGATTAAGCGCCTCAAGCTGAGGACTTTCCTTCACCGTTTCCGAGATCCTGTACAGCTCACGGATCGGCAGACGCAGTCTGGTGCTGAACAGGATAAAGGTGGAGAGAAAGCAAAGGGTGAGGATGACGATGAATACACCCTGCAGTTTAAATCGAAGCTCCAGCGTCTGCTGCAGATGGGAATAGGGCATCAGGATCAGCAGATCCGATTGGCAGAAGGAGGGCCTGATCTCAAATTTCAGATATTTACTGCCGGAGTAGGTTACAACCTGTGTGTTTTTGCCAAGAAGCAGTTGTAACTCGTTGGAATCCACAGCCTGATTGACAACGGGAAGCTCTGTTTCCGGCGCGTTGAGGAAGGCGCAAAGCGTATCTTTGGAAGTGGATTCTTCCAGATCATGCATGATTGTATCCACATTGACCCATGCGCCGCCGATGGTATTGTTGTAGGCAAACATACGCACAAGACAATAGCTGCCATCAATTTCACAGAAAGCAAAAGAACTCTTCTGCGAAGTGAGTTCTCTGGAAAAGGCGGCAAAGTCCACCGATCGCAGAAAGGTTTTGAAATAGGTGGAAAAGGAGGTATTGGGGTCTCTTGACTTGGAAATAAAACGGTCATTGCGCTCGCTGTAGAAAAACAATCCGTCCACTGTCGAATAGCACAGCAAATAAGAACTCAGTGTTCTCTGAAGACGGGATTCGCAGGCGGAAATCGTCATCATATGATCCGAAGTGGATAACTGAGACAGATCAGGGTTGTTGTAAAGGGTTGACAGAACGGAACGATTGGCGATTTCCAGATCATTTTTAGTCTCAGTTAGGCAATAATCTATCGTTCGGTAGTAGCTGTCATAAAGATTGGAGCGCATATTATGGTTCAGGAACAGAAAAAGGATCAAAAAGGAAATCAAAAAAAGGCCATATATCACCAAAACAATTTTGATCAGCTGAGAAAAAAGCGAGTACTCGCGTTTGTGAAAAAGCATGAATACCTCCATCTGTCAGAAAATGTCTATGTATGATAGTAATCTTAGTGAAAAGGAAAAGCAATCGAGAAATCAGAAATTGTAAGAATTTTGAAATATTCACTCAAATATGTACATAGTTTTTCCGGGGGCATCTTCCTATAATGAACAAAAGCCTACTTCGAAGAAGGGAAGAGAGAAGAACGGCTTAGAGCATTTTCATGGGAAATGCCGTGTGAACGGCAGAAAGGGAGAGGTAGCTATAGATCATGAAAACCTGGAAAGAGAGAGTAAAATCGGATTACAGTGAGATTCGCGGCGTACACCATGGCCCGAGAGAGGGGGCTTCCATGGAGCAGCTGGACCGGGAATTGGGATATGCGCAAAGACTGCGGATTAATTCCGTCCGAATCTTTATCCAAGAGACGGAGTGGCACAAGGATCCGGAGGCGCTGGAGAAGAAAATACTGGATTATACCAGACTGTGTGCCGCTCATGGGATCAGCATTATGCCTATTTTTTCAAGCGGTAATCAGATCCGCACGTATGAGCTTCTGACGCAGGAGGAATGGGAGAAGAAGAGGGCCTTTTTGACGGCCATGATCCGTTTGCTTAAGAAGGAACCCAACCTGTTGATGTGGGACGTTTATAATGAGCCGTTCTGCAACGATTATCTGAGAAATTGTCCCGAGGAGGAATATGAATCCCGCTATAAGACGCTTGAGCATGATCTGAGACTCCAATGCCGGATGGTGCGCGAATTAGA
>VSOD01000314.1 GCA_009774655.1 Lachnospiraceae bacterium | reverse complement strand
AATATGGAGGATGAAATAAAAGAGAGGAACAGAAAAAGAGCGGAAATATGGGCTTTAAAGAGTTTCCGAGACCGCTCCACCTCTGAAATGGAGGGTGAGGAAAGAACCTGGTATTATAAGGAGGAAGAACTGGAAATGGCAGGACTCAGAAGCGCTGTCAGGGGGCTGACGGCAGTATCCTTTACCGGGGAGCAGCCCATGCAGAAAGAGGAGATCAGCCTGACCATCTATCTGGACAATGAAAATGATCCGGAAGTCAGCATCCGGCTGTACCGTCATGACGGCGATCGCTGTATTGCTGTGGTAGACGGTAAGGCTACCGCTTTTGTGGAGCGGGCCAAAGTGGTAGATCTCATAGAGGCAGTGCAGAACATTGTGCTGGAGGAGCAGGAGTCCGAAAGCTGAATCCAGGCATACCGAAGTACGACAGGCAGGATGCAGGCCGAGGTGCTGTGTAATGATCGTCCCGGCGCTGGAGAGGCCGGGGCCGAAGCTTTCGGTCCGGGTTCTTGCCTGATCGGCGCAGAAATGGATGGTAAATCGCCACCCGATATGATAAGATAGATAAATATATTTTGCTGTATTTAAATAAAGGAGCTTGTTGCCAGATGTCCGATAGAATACTGATCGTTGATGATGAGGTCGAGATCGCGGATCTGATCGAGACCTATCTGCAAAGTGAAAATTATAGCGTATCCAAATTTTATTCCGCGAAGGAAGCGCTGGACTGTATTCAGACAACAGAGTTTGACCTGGCTGTTCTGGACATTATGATGCCGGAGATTGACGGGTTGACTCTGTGCCGGAAGATCAGGGAGCGCTATACGTATCCGGTCATCATGCTGACAGCCAGGGATGGGGAGACGGATAAGATCACAGGGCTGATGCTGGGGGCGGACGATTATGTCACCAAGCCCTTTTTGCCGCTGGAGCTGGTTGCAAGGATCAAATCCCAGCTGCGGCGGTACAAGAAATACAATCCTTCCCATACAGGAGAGGGGGAGCAGGAGCTGCTAAGCCATCTGGGGCTTGTGCTGAATGGGAAAACACATGAGGGCACCCTGAACGGGAAGGCGCTTGTGCTGACGCCCACCGAATTTGCCATCCTGCGTATCCTTCTGGAAAACAGGGGACGCGTGATCGGCGCGGAGGAACTGTTCCATGCGGTATGGCAGGATGAGTATTACAGCAAGTCGAACAATACGATTCCGGTTCATATAAGACACCTGCGGGAGAAATTAAACGATACATTGAATAAGCCAAAATATATTAAGACGATATGGGGAGTCGGATACAAAATTGAAGAATCATAAAAGGGAAGAATATACGGCATTTCAGAGAAAGATCATGCGGCGGTTTTGTCTTAATATCTTCGGCTCGGTCTTTGTTGTGATCATCCTGTATTTGTTTCTGTGGAGGCGGCGGTTTGGAGACTGGATTGTGAAGGCTCTGGAATATTTTATGAAGATTGGGCATGAGCAGGCTTTTTACATCTACCACAGCTGTTTCCGGGAATATAAAGAGATCTTCTTTGCGGCGGCGATCATCCTTGTATTTGTTTTGATGCTCTGGCATCTGTTCCGGTGGATGACCCGCTATTTTACACAGATCGACCAGGGGATAGACGCACTGCTGCAGGAGGGTCAGGGACAGATCTGTCTGTCACCGGAGATGCTGCCGTTTGAGCGGAAGTTAAACGCGGTGAAGCAGGAGCTGGAGGAGCAGAAGGCGGAACGTGCCATGGCGGAGCAGCGCAAGGATGAGCTTGTCATGTATCTGGCGCATGATATCCGCACGCCTTTGACATCAGTGATCGGTTATCTGAATCTGCTGGAAGAAGATCCGGATATGCCGGCAGCGCAGAGGGCGAAGCATGTGCATATAACGCTGGAAAAGGCGAACCGCCTGGAAGAGATGATAAATGAGTTTTTTGAGATCACGCGTCTGAATACGGGACAGATCCGGCTCTCCAGGGAGCGGATCGATCTTTACTATATGCTGGTGCAGCTTTGTGATGAGGTCACGCCCGTGCTGGAAGCGCACGGCAATTTTGTGGCATTGGAGGTGGATGAGGATCTGGCAGTCCGGGCCGATCCGGATAAGATAGCCCGGGTATTTGCCAATATCTTGAAAAATGCGGCGGCCTACAGTTATCCGCATACCGGGATACGCATTTTTGCCGAAAAGACGGACACGGATATCCTGCTCTCTTTTCAGAATCAGGGAAAAACGATCCCGCCGGAAAAGCTGCCGCTGCTGTTTGATAAATTCTATCGGCTGGATACCGCCCGCATGTCGGATACGGGCGGGACAGGTCTTGGGCTTGCGATCGCGAAGGAGATCCTTTCGCTTCACGGCGGGGAGATCCGGGCCATGAGCGGGAAGGATACCGTTACGTTTGTTGTCCGGCTGCCGCTGCAGGGTTAAAGAAATCATCAGATCCTGTTAATATTTTCTTAAAGTTTAAACAATTTCCTGTTAAAGTTCTCTATGCCTCTGTTCAGTACAATGGTTACTGTACAGAGGCATATTTGTTTTGCCGGAGAAAGGAGTTTTTGAGCATGGGTGAAAGAAGCGGAACGGTGCGGGAGGTAAGGAAGCGCAGGAGAAGGCGGCAGAGAAGGCGCGCATGGGCCGTTGTAACGGCGCTGTTTCTCTGTATCATGGCAGCGGATTTTCTGGGAGGCTTTCTGGTCGGCTGTTCCTGGCAAAAGAGCACGGGACGGGAACTGCTCCCGGAGATTTTTGCCGCGGACACAGAGGGCGGCCCGGTGGCGGGGACCTGGGAGAATGCGGTATATCACGACGGGCAGGGCGATGCCGTACAGGACGACAATCCACCGTATGAAAACGGGCCGGAGGGCAGCGCGGACGAGACTGCGGGTGGTGCGGCCATGCAGGAGGAGTGTTTTGACGGGCAGTGGAATCTGCTTCTGGTGAACAACTGGCATCCGGTGCCGGAGAGCTGCGAAGTCGATCTGGTGGAAGTGGACGGCGGCGAGCAGGTGGACAGGCGCATCTATGAGCCTTTGATGACAATGCTGGAGGATGCGAGAGAGGCCAACTGGGGGCAGCTGCCCCGTGTCGTCTCCGGGTATCGGACGGCTGAGAAGCAGCAACAGCTCTATGACGACAAGATTGCGGAGTACCGCAGGCAGGGCTACCCGGATGACGAGGCGGAGGAGCTGGCGCAGCAATGGGTGGCGATGCCGGGATTCAGTGAGCACCAGCTTGGTTTTGCGGTGGATATCAACGGCGCCACCTATGATGTTTATCTGTGGCTGCAGGAAAACAGTTACAGGTACGGCTTTATTTTCCGCTATCCGGGGCATAAAACAGAGCTTACCGGCGTGGCGGAGGAAGTATGGCATTATCGCTATGTCGGTGTTGAGGCGGCTGCCGAGATTTATGAACAGGGCATTTGTCTGGAGGAATATGTGGAAAACATGGAGAACAGGAACCTGTAACAGGCAGGACACGGGGGTTATGCAGTCAGCGGAAAGAGTGGAATCAGCGGAGAGAATGAAAGCAGCAGAGAGATTGAAAGCAGCGGAGAGAATGAAAGCAGCGGAGAGAATGAAAGCAGCGGAGAGAATGAAAGCAGCAGAGAGATTGAAAGCAGCGGAGAGATCAGAAGCAGCGGAAAGACTGGAGTCAGAGAAAAAGATGGAAACAGCGGAAAGGATGGAAGCAATGAGAAAAAGAGCAGGAAAGAAAACGGTATGTTTACTGTCGGTCATCATGATGATGATGTCGCTGGCAGCAGGATGCGGCGGACAGGAAGAGGCAGCAGGCAGCGGCGGGCAGGACGGCGAAGGAACGGGACAGCAGGCGACGATGGGAAGGTATGTGGAGACGGAGAGGAATCTTCCGGACCCGCTGGAGGAGGCCGGCGGCATCTATAAGCTGCCGGACGGACAGCTGGTGCTCATCGGCAGGCAGGGGGAGCTTTTTGTGTCAAAGGACAATGGCGCCGTCTGGGAGCAGGACAGCAGACAGTGGCTTAAGGAGACGGCCACGGCCGCCGGGGCCTATATCATGGATGTGAAGATGGATTCCAAAGGGAATATGGGGATCGTTTATGCGGAGGATGACGGCGTGGAGAGCGGGGAGACGGCGGTAAAGTGCGTGCTGCTGATGGCGGACGATACGGTTGTGCCGATTGCACTTTCGGGGGCAGCAGCGGAGGAAAGCATCGACCGGTTCTGGATCTCGGGCGATGACCGGTATTTCGTCTCAACGACAAGTGGCAATCTCTACGAGGTGAAGGAGGACGGCAGCAGCAGGCTGTATCTGACGGCAGAAGGCTATCCGCAGACCGTGTGTTTTCAGGGCAGCCTGATGATCCTGGACGGGTATGAATTAAAGGCGCCGCTTCTTTACGATATGGAAAAGGAAGCCTATGTGGAGGACGAAACGCTGGCGGCTTTTGTGCAGGACAATTATGCGGACAGAGGGTTCAACGGTGCCGGCTGGCAGAATATGTGCCTTTTTCCGGGAGAAGACGACGTGATCTATCTGGCGGGCAGGAAGGGTCTGCACCGGCATGTAATAGGCGGAGCCGGCATGGAACAGATCATTGACGGCAGGCTGTCACGTCTGGGAAATCCGCAGTACGGGACGCGGGGGATGGTATTTCTGGAAACAGGAGAATTTCTGGCGGCGTCAGATAACGGAAAGCTGATCCAGTTTACGTATGATCCCGACAGGGTGGCCGTACCGCAGGAAATACTTAAGGTGTACAGTCTGGAGAAAAACGTGGATCTGTCCACAGCAGTCTCTTTTTATCAGATCCAGAACCCGGATGTTTTTGTGGAATATGAAGTCGGTATGGACGAAGGAGAGGCCGTTACCAGAGAGGATGCAGTCAGGAAGCTGAATACGAAGATCCTGGCG
The DNA here is from genome assembly GCA_009774655.1 of Lachnospiraceae bacterium. GTDB lineage: Bacteria > Bacillota > Clostridia > Lachnospirales > Lachnospiraceae > UBA3282. Next base: position 231 of record VSOD01000314.1, on the reverse strand, counting down.
GGGGAAGGCCCGGATGTCCTGCTGCTGGACGGGCTGCCGGTGGATGCCTATATGGAAAAAGGGATGCTTGCCGAGCTGAATGCCCTTGTCGAGGAGCTGGGTACAGAAGTGTTTGAGAACCTGATCACTGCTTTTGCCAAGGAGGACAGGATCTATGCGGTGCCAGGACAGGTCAGGCTTCCGGTTGTGATGGGAAGGGCGGATGCGGTTTCCGGTATCCCGGGGGCTGCG
>VSOD01000313.1 GCA_009774655.1 Lachnospiraceae bacterium | reverse complement strand
CCCTCAGTTTCCTTGCCGTTTCCATACCGTCCATGTCCTTCATCTGGATATCCAGAAACAGGATGTCGATCTGCCCATTGTAGCTTAACAGCTCTTCGCCGCCGGAAAACATACGGAGGCTGATCTCCCGGTTCTTTTTACGAAAGAAATTTAAGACCATTGATCTTATATGATCAGACATATGTTTTTCATCATCACAGATTGCAATACGGATCAATACGCCACCTCCTCGTCATGATATCGCCAGCGCTGTTGCTGTCAAATGCATTAGTTGTCTATAAGTTTTTCGGTGATTTGGACTTTTTAATTTACAGCGTCCCGGAGCTTTATGCCATCCCTCGTCCTCAACAAACTTACTGTCAGCGCGAAGGTTCATCGTTTTTCATTTTATATCAGTCAATTAATATCCCGTTTCTGATAAACCGTTACCGCAATCCGGTACGAGATAAAAAACCAGATAACAGAAATGATAAGTACAATACCAAACGCCGGAAGAATATTCTCCTTTACAGGAAAAACCAGATTGATAAGTAACACAAGTCCCGTAATAATCCCTGTTGACGCCATAAATGACATCATAAAGACAATCTGCGATTTCTCCGGGTCAAATAAGTATGCGCACGGCAGGCTGATGCCGCCCGCAAGCAGGGTAGCGCTTATCCCGATAGATCCATACAGTAATAGCGAGTGAAGCGTTATATCCATGCCGAAACACGCAAGGACCATACAGGGAATCAGCGCAGTAAGCAGCCCCAATACGGCAAGCAGAATATAAAACAAAAATTTCTCGCCAATGATCTGATTCCTCGATACCGGCATGGTAATGACCTTCTTATTCCATTTTGAAGCCGCATCACTGGTAATACTGATAAAGACAGCAGTTGTGGCGGCAACCGGGGCTAAAACCAGAAGTGCGCTGGTTTCCAGCAAAAAGGTTAAGCCAAAGCCCAAAACAACCAGGCTGACGATAGTTACAAGAATATTGCTCCTGGCAATATAGAGATCCTTCACCAAAACACCTTTCATCACTTTTCCCCCTTTACATAAAGCAGCATAATCTCGTCAATTGTTGCCGGGACAATCAGGGTTTTCGGATACTTTTTCTGCATTCTATCCCGGCCTGAAACCAGGATCTGCCATTCATGGTCCATTTTGCGGTACGCAATGATATCGGATTTATCCAGTGCATCAAACTGCGCCGCATCGCACTTAATGATGCCGTACCGCTCGGTCAGTTCATCTTTTGGCTTCTCAAAAACAACTTTCCCTTCATGAATAAATACGATATAATCGGCAATCTTCTCCAGGTCACTGGTAATGTGGGAGGATATCAGTATGGAATGCCCTTCGTCCTGCACGAAATCCAGCAGCATATCCAGAATATCATCCCGAACAACCGGGTCCAAGCCGCTGGTTGCTTCGTCCAGGATCAACAGCCTGGAATGATGAGAAAGTGCAGCAGCGATAGCCAGCTTCATCTTCATTCCTTTTGAAAACTGTTTGATCTGTTTATCAGACGGCAGGGAAAACTGTTTCAGCAGGCGCAAATAAACCTGTTCGTCCCACGTCCTGTAAATGTTTTTCATAACCCGGTTCAATTTCCGGGGCGAAAGGATTTCCGGATAATTGCTGCCATCGAACACGACACCAATCTGTTCTTTGATATCCCTATCCAGTTCCTCCCTGTCTAAAATGGAAACAAAGCCTTCCTCCTTTTGAATCAGTCCTAAGGCAGCATTGATTGTCGTGCTTTTTCCTGCACCGTTTTCTCCAATCAGTCCGACAATGGATCCACTGGGAACGTTGAACGAGACATGATCCAAAACAAAATCCTGATAAGTTTTGGTAAGACCTGATACCATGATAGCATTTGCCATCGCTAATCCTCCTCATATTCTAAAAGTACCGTATTTCCGTGGCATGAAATTCAGTTTATCATCATAGAAATAACAGCCATTATAATCTGCCTGAATCATCCAAGCAACCTGTTTTGTTGTGAAATGCTATCTGGATGCAGCGAATGTCTGTGAACTGTTTCCATCGGCTGAGCCAAACCGCATTTTTATCAAAAAAAGACTATGACCTCTACCGTCATAGCCTTTTATGGATTAAGGAAGTCCCTTTTCGATTTGTATTTGTCTGCCTTCCTGTCTTCCTGCAGGGCACGGCCGCGATCTCGTATTCACTGAGCGCCCGACCCAGAAGCTGCATGATCTGCAGTTCGTCCTCCGCGTCAAAAACCGCATTGTGCGTCTCTTTGTAGCGGCTGTTGTTGCTGAGCATCCTTAAGATATTTTCAACGCCATAGCCATGTTTCATCCTGCCGGTCTTATAACAGTCCGCACAATCCGGGATGGCCTTATTGTATTGGCGGTATGCCGCCAGGCGCATGATATCATACCATTCATAGTCTCTGTACTCCGGCAGATGATTGCGGTCAAAGGACGCATTATAGGCAAAAAGTTTCCGCACCTGATAAGTATCCAGCCACTGTCTGATCTCCTGTAGGGCCTGCTTTCTGTCCGTCACGATGACGCCTTCCTCCTCCGGCCGCAGCTCATTGGCAAACATGCCGCCCACTCTGTATTCCGGGTCAATAATATAGTAGCGCGAATCAATCCCTTCCATAGTCGCCGGATCGGCTGCCACCACACCGATGGACATCACCTCATCATCCCAGTTCGTCTCCGTATCCACGACTGCAAAGGCGCCCGCCTTATACGCAGTGTTATCTCTCATAATTCCACAGGATTCCTTTCTTCTGATGTATGTCAGCCATGCGGCCTGTATGCTGCTGAAAATGCTCATGGAGCTGCCCGGATACAAATGTTATCCTTCCCATATGCCCCGACAGCAGACAAGCAGTATTACAGCTGCGAAAGACGGAAGGATCGTTATTCCCGCACCGCCGGAAAGAGAAAGGATCGTGCCCATAGAAGGAGCAGAAAAGTAATCATTAATCATAGCCGGTGCAAAAGGCATCATCATAAACAGCATAAAGGTAAACAAAATCCAGGCAATGATCAGACCCGTATCTATCCTTGATATCTCGGCCTCAGCACACATTTCCTTCGTCAGAAGATATTCATTGTCAAAAAAAGAATACTTGTCCGTTAGATTTTCTGGCAGGTTTTCCATCACAGCGCTCCGTTTTTTCAAATCTTCTCTATTTAAGATACACTATCCTCACGTCCTTGACAAGTTCAAAAAGATACCTTTACCTTAGTCACCGGCCTTTTTCTATTTCCTCCGCAAAAAAGCGGCCGATCTTCGCGATAAACACAAGCACCTGACGCTTCATCTGCTCCGGAAATGCCGACAGCACCGGCGCCGTCTCAAAACTCAGCCCCTGATCGAATCCGATCTTCGTCAATCCCGCCAGAAACCCGGCCCAGTCCGTAGACGCCTGATTCTCCCTGCCTCTGGCAAAAGTATACGGTATCTGGTGTAAATCCGCCACACCGTCATTATCATGAATGTGCAGCACCTTGATCCGCTTTCCGAGCGTGGTGATAAAATCCTCGAAATCAAGCCCGGTCAGATTGGCATGTCCCGTGTCGAAACAGAATCCAAACACCTCTCCCCCGGCCGCCTCATTCAGCCTGTCGATGCGGGCGGCGGCTTTTGCGGCGTCACAGCAGGGGCCTTCCACGATACGGTTTCCGCTGTTTGTATAGATATTTTCCATACAGACCGTAATGCCGCGTTCTTTCGCCAGGGGGATAAGCGACTGCAGGAATTCCTCCGTCCGCTCCCACTCCTCCTGTTCCGAACTGACATGGCCGGCAAGTTTAAACCCGTGCACCACGATGTGCGGGCAGTCGAAAAAAGCGCACACTTCCATGCTTTTTGGAGCCACCACCTTTGCCAGATACTCGTTGATCTCCTTTGGTGCACCCGGCACGAAACAGGGGTAGGGCATATGCATCTGGTTGATCCGAACGCCGGCTGCCCCGGCCGCTTCCCTGTGCCGCCTGAAAAAAGCGCTCAGCGCGGAAACCGGCCGGTCGAAAAAGTCATTTCTTCTATACTTATACAATTCCTCATTGGACAAATAGGCATTGAGGCTGAAATCACAGCAGGTAAACCCCGACTGGCGCAGCATCTGAAACCCCTCTGCAGGATCTTCGTCATATACGATGTGCCTGCTCTGTACGCCCACAGACAGTTTGTGCATCTTACTCTCCCTTCCTTTCGTTTTATCCGGATGCAGACTGCCACAGCCGTTTCTTCATCCAGATGCAGACTGCCGCAGCCGTTCCTCCCACCAGACGCAGACTGGCGCATCACAAACATTCGTCACTGAATGCCCCGATCCGTCTCACGCCCAGCTCCCGCAGCTGTTCCGCAGTCTCCTCATAAAATGTATTGCAGATCATGACCACGCAGTCCTCCGGCAGCTCCCGTAATGCTTCCGGCGGTCTCACTTCCACACCGCATACTTCCGTCCACCAGCGCTCCCGGTCATTGTCGCAGATAAAAAGCGGCGGAAACGCTTCCCCATAGCGGGCCAGATACTGCCGGCACATATTCCCCGCCCCGAAAAGTACTCTGGACGGGTACGCCCGGAGGCACCGTTCCATGCCGATCTGCCATCTGAAATACTCCGCCACCGCACAGACAAGCGACTGCACCTGCGGACGGAGCAGATGGGAAAACCCTCTCAAAGTATCGCCGGCATCCAGGATCAGGATACCGTCAAACGCGCTCTTCCGTAAGCCCCGGATCAGGCCCGGCCAGTCGGCGTCCTGCCCGGCCGCCGTTCGTCCCGTAAAAGGAAGCCGGCTGGCCTCCCGCACCCCGCCGCACTCCCGCACCAGCACGGCTTTAAGCCTGCTTCCCAGCGTCACGGCCATCTCCCCCATATCCTGCCTGCACAGATTGCCGGCCCCCGTGTCAAGGCAGAAACCAAAGATCTCCGCTCCCGCCTCCGCATTCAGTGCATCAATCCACGCTACCGCCACAGCGGCATCCGCACAGACACCGCGGACAAAATGACCATTCACATGACCGCACTGGTTTTCCAGCAGAATCTTAACGCCTGCCCGCTGCGCCACCCGTCCAAGCGCCGCATAGTACCGGCGATTCTCCCGCCACAGCTCCGTTCTGGCGATTCCTGCAAAAAGCGGCTGCATCACCACAAAATGACAGCCCGCCCCGGCGCAGGCTTCGATCCCCTCC
>VSOD01000312.1:4060-5207 GCA_009774655.1 Lachnospiraceae bacterium | reverse complement strand
CATTGTAACAGTATCCTTACAGATTGCCACTGCCAAATATTTCTGCCCGACACGTATGATCTGCAGATACTTATTACCCGCAAGACTCATAGTCTCCACCACTTCTATATTGGAGCCGGAGACTCTGCTCTTCTGATATCCGGCCATCCATCTGGTAGCATAATACGTGATCGCCAGCACCAGAACAAACAGGATCAGAACAGTCATAAACTGTATATAAGAATCCGCACTTTCGGATATCGTGAGCAGCGCCATTAACCTACTACCTTCTTGACAGCCTCTATAACACGGTCAGCCTGGAACGGCTTAACGATAAAGTCCTTGGCGCCGGACTGGATGGACTCGATAACCATCGCCTGCTGTCCCATAGCCGAACACATAATGACCATGGCACCCGGATCGCTCTCCTTGATCTTCTTCAGCGCCTGAATGCCGTCCATCTCAGGCATCGTGATATCCATCAGCACAAGATCCGGCTTCAACGCACTGTACTGTTCCACGGCACGTGCGCCGTTCTCGGCCTCACCGGCCACATTATATCCGTTCTTTGTCAGGATATCCTTGATCATCATACGCATGAACGCTGCATCATCACATATCAAAATATTCTTTGCCATCTCTTTTCTCCTATCATATATTATTTGATAATCTCAGTTACACGAACTCCGAAGCTCTCCTCAATCACAACAACTTCACCTCTGGCGACAAGTCTGCCGTTCACCAGTATATCTATCGGCTCACCGGCGATCTTATCAAGTTCTATGATAGTTCCCGGCGTGAAGTCCAGAATCTCCGCAATCGACTTGGATGTTCTGCCCAGCTCAACCGTAACTTCAAGCGGCACATCCTTGATCAGCCCTATAGTCTCCTGACCCGGCATCGCACCCGTATCCCTGGAAAAACTCTGGAACTGCGCCGGCTGAATATTCATATTCGGCATCATCTGCATCTGCGGCATTCCCATTCCAGGCTGCATCTGCGGCATCCCCATCTGCGCTTGCATCTGCGGCATTCCCATTCCCATCTGCATCTGTGGCATTCCCATCTGATTCATATCCATATCCATCTGCGGCATTACCTTTGCCATCGGCAACTGTGGCAATCCCATATGCCGAATACCCATATCGTGAATATCAATCTCCTGAGA
>VSOD01000312.1:0-4050 GCA_009774655.1 Lachnospiraceae bacterium | reverse complement strand
CTTTACCTTCTGCCTCTGTGGCATTACAATCTGCGGCATTCCCATCTGGTTCATATCCATCTGCGGTGCCATGCCCCCCTGTGGAGCCGCCGCCTGCGGTGCAGGCTCAGATGCTGTATCACTCAACTGATTCTTTAAGAAAGTATCACACAATTCCTTCGCAAAATCTATCGGATACAACTGCATGATCGTGGAATCGACCAGATCATCAATCTGCATTCGAAACGCGATCTTGACAAAAATATCGGCCAGAAACGGCGCTATATCTCCCCCTGATTTGAAAGTGGACAGATCGACGAAACTTGCCTCCGGCGGGCTGATATCGATCATCTTGTCAAGCATCGTAGACAGCGAGGTGGCCGAGGATCCCATCATCTGGTTCATGGCTTCCGAAATCGCACTCAGATGCAGCTCCCCGAGTTCTCCTTCTACGTTGCTGCCATCGCCGCCCATCATCAGATCCGTGATAACTTTCACATCATGCTCTTTCAGGACAAGGATATTAGAGCCATCCAGTCCCACCGTATATTTGATCTGAATAAATACACAGGGTTTCTCATAATCCCGCAGGACATTCTCCCACCTGGCCAGTGTCACCACCGGCGTCGTGATGTTGACTCTGCGGTTGACCAGTGATGAAAGCGTCGTCGCCGAGGAGCCCATACTGATGTTGGCAACTTCTCCTATGGCATCCTTCTCCATCGCCGTCAGGACAGATTCATCCAGATCACTGCCTGCAGCTGCGGAATCCGGTTGTGCAGCAGCTGCATCTTCCGGTGCGCTTTCACTTCCCGGCTCATCCATACCGCTCAAGAGTGCATTTATTTCATCTTGTGATAACATTCCGTCCATGCTCTATTCCTCCTCTCTCATTACCGACGTCACACGCACAGCATATTTATCTTTGCTGGACCCCGGTAAAGCGGTAAATTTCTCTATATTGCCGACATACACCTTAAGATCCTGTTCCACATCAGTATCCAGCCGTATAATATCCCCCAACTGTATATTGACAAAATCGCTGACTGCTATCGTCGTCCTGCCGAGTACCGCCTTGACAGGAACATCGACCCTCTTGATCAGCGCTTCGATATATTCTTCAAGTTCTTCTTCCTTCTGCTCCTGCATGTTCGCATACCAGTACTTGGTATTCAGCCGGTCCATGACACTCTCCAGCGTAAAGAACGGCAGGCAGATATTCATAAATCCCTCCACGTCGCCAATCTTCATATTCAGCGTGACGATCGCGATCATATCATTGGGAGATATCATCTGCGCAAACTGGGAATTGGTCTCTATCCTCTCCAGTACCGGGTTGATATCCATTACATTCTTCCACGGTTCACGCATATGCTGCATACAGATCGACATCACCTTCTCGATGATCGTCAGCTCTATCTCCGTAAAGTCTCTCGTTTTCTCAAGCGGTGCCCCTTCTCCGCCGAGCATTCTGTCTATCATCGCATATCCAAGCCGCGTCGCCATCTCCACGATGATATTTCCTCCCAGCGGCTGGAAGTTCACAACTCCCAGAATGACCGGATTAAAAAGAGCGTTCGTAAACTCTGAAAAAACGATCGCCTCAGAACTCATCACCGAGACCTGTACACTCTTTCTGAGATATACCGGAAGGCTGGTAGATAATAACCGGCCGTAATGCTCATATATGATCTCCAGTGTACGCAGGTGCTCCTTTGAAAACTTGGTCGGACGCTTAAAGTCATAGTTTTTTACCTGCTTATCACTGGCATCGCTCATTTCCTCTGCATCGATTTCACCGCTGCTCAAAGCGGCCAGCAGACTATCAATCTCATTTTGAGACAGTACCTCTCCCACGAAAGTTCACCTCCTGTGGCACGACTAATAGGTTATTGGATCAGAATGTCACTAAACGCCACATTAAAGACAAACTCTGAATTGAATAATGTCTGGATTCTCTCCAAAATCTCACTCTTGATGGTATCCTGATTGCTTCTTGCATCCTCGACCGTATAGGAAGAAATAACATCCGTTATCTCGCTCTTGATCAGACTCTCTCTTGATTCCATATCTCCCCCGTAGGTCTTGTAGTCTTTGTCCTTGGTATTCATGGACAATGTGATGGAGCCCACGAAGAAATGCTGATTGCCTTCCGCATCCTGCTGAAGTTCTATTGTCATCTCGGCAATATCATAGGTCGCAATATCAGAGATCGGAACTGCGCTCGCACCGGCATCCCCTTTGGCCGTCAGCTCCAGATTCAATGCCCTTGTGATATTATCCACCAGCGCCGAAGTCTTCGTCGCGGTACCCGTCACGCTGAACATCATGATCGCTGTCAGCACTATATTCACGATCAGCAAGGCTAAAATGATAATGGAAATCAGATTCTTCTTCATGACTGTATTGTTCTCCTTTATTATAAGTTTAATTAAAATAAGCTCTTATCATTCATACGAACTGAGCGCATTGTATATCTTGATCTCAACACGCCTGTTTCTTGTTCTGCCTTCCGCCGTGGAGTTATCCGCGACCGGAACATATTCCCCTCTGCCTGCATGTTTTACATGTGCCGGATCCAGATTCGTGATCGACATCAGGTAATCGAACACCGAAAGTGCACGGCCGGAACTCAGCTCATTATTGTTGGAATACTTCGCACCGGACATGGGCACGTTATCCGTATGTCCTTCTATCTCAATCAACCCCGTCGCATACCGCTCCAGAATAAGTCCCACCTGGTCAAGCACCGGCTTGGCTTCTTCCTTCAACAGCACGCTTCCCGAATCAAAAAGAAGAGCTCCTTTCATGGTAAGCAGTACATACTGGCTGTTGAACTCAATGTCGATCTCACTTCCCATGTCCTTCTCGTCAACAGCCTCCTGAATCTGTTCCGCCAGCTGCTCGGATTCTTCCATCTTGGCCTCTTCCAGCTTCTCCTGTACGGCAGCCACATCCTCATCGACGATCTGCCCTTCATCCATCTTACCGGTACTGTTGATATAATCATCCAGTTCATTTAACTGGCTGACGCCGTTGCTGATCAATAATCCGTCGCCGATCGCCGAGGCGCCGCCGTTTAAGACCGAGAACGTCTGGTTAAAAGACTCTACGACCTTCTCAAACTTCGCCGCATCGATCGAAGACATGGAAAACAGCAATACGAAGAAACAGAGCAACAGGTTCATCAGATCCGAGAAAGTGGCCATCCATGCGGGTGAACCCTTCGGTGCTTCTTCCTGCTTCTTCTTAGCCATTCGCCTCACCTCCGTCATCACCCAGCGCGCTTCTGTCCTTAGGCGCCAGGAAGGATTTCAGCTTCTCTTCGATAACACGCGGGTTCTCACCTGCCTGGATAGAGAGAAGTCCCTCGATCTCTATCTCCTTCACCATCATTTCCTCGCCGTTCTTGCTCTTCAGCTTGCTGGCTACCGGCGCGCAGATCCAGTTGGCAAGCACGGAACCGTAGAAGGTAGTGATCAAAGCCGTTGACATGTTAGGACCGATAGACGCAAAATCTGACAGGTCACGCAGCATGTTGATCAGACCGATCAGGGTACCGATCATACCCCAGGCAGGACCCATGGCACCGAGTCCGTCCCAGAAACCGATCTTGTCTTTGTGACGCTCTTCCACGCTTGCAAGCTCTGTCTCCATAATTGCACGCACTAATTCCGGGTCTGTGCCGTCTACCACCAGCATAATACCCTTCTTCAAAAACTCATCCTCAATCTCACCCGCCGCTTCTTCCAGAGAAAGAAGGCCTTCCTTACGGGCAACATTGGAGAGATCTATGATCTTCTGAATAATCTCGGGAACATTCATTGATGACATCTTGAAAATCAGACCGATGCTCTTCAAATTCGCGATAAAGTCCGGCATGGTACAGCTCGCCATCATACACCCCAGAGCACCTCCGTATGTAATAAGGGCCGACGGCGCATGCAGGAATCCCATAATAACGGAAATGTCCTGACCGACCAGCATACCGAAAATCATCAAAGCAAAACATAGAACTAATCCAATTACTGAAGCTATATCCATCTGTATTCACCAGTCTTTACACTAAAA
>VSOD01000311.1 GCA_009774655.1 Lachnospiraceae bacterium | reverse complement strand
ATTTCTAATATCGCACACAAGGAACAGGAGCCTATTTTTATTACCAAAAACGGATATAGCGATTTGGTTGATGATGAGTAGTGAATTATATGATAAATTTGCAAGAATGAATCGCATCGACCAGGCAATCTTCGAATCCGAGCAGGAAATTGCTAACGGAGCAGAAGCAGTTGACGCAGAAATAGTTTTTGCAGAATTGGAGAAAAAGCATTTTGGATAAATACAAGGTAAAAGTCAACCCTGCAGCAATCCGTGAATTAGACCACATTTCCACAGTCCCATCAAGAGCGTAACGAGGGCAGATATGCTGGAAAAGGCTACCGTCAGTTACTGATTGATAATTATATCGCCATTTTCCGCATTGATGAACCATGCAAAACAGTTTATATAGTAACAATACAATATCAAGGACGAAATCTATAAAACAAACACCAAATGACACTATAAATCATTTGGTGCTTGTTTTGACTTAAGAATTATCAGCTTTTTACCGGCTGATTCTTTTTTCGTAAAGCATGAGATGCACAAAATCATAAAAATTTCCATATCCAATCTATAAAATTTCCACAAATACAAAAAAACGGAAGATTTACACTATCTGGTTCCAATGCTACGCTGAATTTACAAAATGCAAGACACTAAAAGCGCATGGACAATGAAAGAAAGAGGTATGAAAAATGAAGAACCTGCGACGCAATGTGAAAAAGAATCTGCTGCTCTATGTGATGTTTATTCCAGTCCTGATCTATTTCGTCATTTTCCGATATATTCCGCTGTTTTTGTCTCTTATCATATCGGTGGAAAAGTATCAGCCGGCAAAAGGTATTTTGGAAAGCAAATGGGTCGGTCTGCAATATTATGGGCAGTTTATAAATTCCATATTTTTCTGGAGACTGATCAGGAATACGCTGGCAATCAACTTCCTGCAGCTGACAATCGGATTTGTAGCACCCATTATTCTGGCGCTCCTGTTGAATGAGGTCGGAAGATTAAAGTATAAGAAACTGGTTCAGACAGTTACCTACCTTCCCAACTTTATATCGAGTGTCGTGGTTGTGGGTATGGTAGTAACATTTTTATCGCCAAGTACCGGACTGATCAATAATATCTTAGCCGGCCTTGGGTTTTCAAGGATTAATTTTCTGACGGAGCCTTCTTATTTCTGGATCATCTATACTGTTATGACGATATGGCAGACTGCCGGGTACAGCGCGATCATCTATCTGGCAGCATTAACAGGGATCGGTTCAGAATTATATGAGGCCGCAAGGATAGACGGGGCAGGAAGGTATGGTAGGACCTCACTGGTCAAAAGGATGGGTGATCGAAGATTGTGAGATTTCGCATTCGAGATGCAGCGGTATTTCGCTCGGTAAATATCTGCAGCCCGAAAATGATAATAAATGGACCGTCAAGCGGACCAAAACCGGAACCCAGACGGAGAGGGATGCCATCTGTCAGGCACAGAGAGAAGGATGGACAAAAGAGAAGATCGGTTCACATATAGTCAGGCGCTGTAATATTCACGACTGTGGACAGACTGGAATCGTGGGACATCTGGGAGGCGTATTCTCCATTATTGAGGATAATGAGATTCATCATATCAACAATAAACAGGAACTTGCCGGAGCGGAAATCGGCGGGATCAAAATGCATGCCGCCGGAAGGGACGGAATTTAATGAGCACATCTCCGTGGCGGAGGATATTTTTGTTGAAGTGTCTCACGGACCGACCCTGATGGACAATAATATTTTTCTGTCCGAGGTTGCGGGGCGCTTTTGCACCCAGGGTACGGCAATGGTCCATAATCTGATCGCAGGTTCTTTTGTCTATGTGGGAAACGGTACGGATAATGGAAGTAAGGTCTTCCCGTCTCCTCGTTATACGCCGTATCATGTTCCTCACAGGACGGAGATTGCCGGATTTATGACGATCCTCCACGGAGACGCGAGATTCTATAATAATATTTTCGTTCAGCAGCCGATCAGTCAGCTTCTGACAGATTATGCAAAAGCAAGAAAAGAAGAAAGTCTGGACAGGATGAATTATATTGTGGGCACGAAGCCTTATGACGGATACCCGGATGCCGACGAATACTTTGCAAAATTCTATGCGGATCACTATGAGATCCGTGAGCAGAGAGATAAATTCTATGAACATCTGCCGGTATACTCCGGTGGTAATATATATTTTAATGGCGCTCAGCCCTATGACGGAGAGAAAAATTACAAAATAGATACTGAGAACCATATTACACTGCATCTTGTGGAAGAAGACGGGAAAACCGTACTTCACACTAACTTGTATCAATACCTGCAGAAATCCTTGTATTGCCTGAAAATACCGGCTCTACAGGGATTTTTTGTTTGAAGGATTTTCAGAAATTGATGTGTTATGATTTGAGATCAAAGAAAACTTTGTATTTATGTTTCCAACAATAAAAATTATTGAACGTTGTAATTTACGCAGGTATAATAAATAAGGGGTAAAGGATGAAAAGAAAGGAAACAGAGGAATAAAATGCAGAGTCGATCAATAGAGCCATATTTAAACTGCAGTTTTTCATGCAGCTGTGGGCGGACGCATAGATCGTTGTTCGCACACTATATGTTTGAACCGGGTGCCATTGCAAAGCTGCCGGCTCTTCTGGGGCAGCTGGGATATGCAAGACCATATCTGATCTCCGACACGCATACATATGAGATTGCCGGGAAACAGACGGAAGAAGTGCTGCAAAAAGCCGGTATCCGTTACGCTTCCCATGTGCTCAGGAGTCCTGAGAACGGGGATCTGGCAGCCGACGAACATGCCCTTGGCAGTATCGCCATGGCCAATGACAGGGAAGCCGATCTTATCATTTCCATCGGAACCGGTACGATCAATGATCTCGGCCGCTATTTCAGTTACATTACCGGACGGCCTTTTATGCTGGTGGCGACGGCGCCTTCGATGGATGGTCTGGTGAGCGGAGTAGCGCCCCTGATCTTTCACAATATGAAGATCACGTTTCCGGCACAGGAGCCTCTGGCGCTCATCTGTGATCCGGAGATCATGACGAACGCACCGCTCAGGATGCTGGCGGCGGGTGCGGCGGATATTCTTGGTAAATATAACTGTCTGCTTGACTGGAAGCTTTCCCATTATGTAAATGATGAATATTATTGCGACACCATTGCAGATATCATGCGGACGGCGGTGGACCAGACGATGGAGAGCACGAAAGGGCTTGCCTCTCATGACAGCCAAGCCGTATCGGTGCTTACGGAGGCCCTGGTGCTTTCCGGCATTGCCATGGACTTTTCGGAGAATTCCCGTCCGGCTTCCGGTGCGGAGCATCATCAGTCGCATTATTGGGAGATGCAGTTCCTTTTCGACGGTATTCCGGCGGTACTGCACGGCACGAAGGTGGGAATCGGCACGGTATTGATGCTGGAATTGTATAACAGGCTGGCGGAGATGGAGCGTCCGGATTTCGCCGCGATCCGCGAGAATATTTCCGGTCGTCCTTCCGTGGAAGACTGGGAGCAGGAAATGCGCCGCTGCTACCGGGACGGTGCGGAAGGGATCATTGAGCTGGAGAAGAAATCCGGGAAAAATGATCCGGCGGGATTACGGAAGCGTCTTACTGCCATCGAGGAGAAATGGGATCAGATCCAGGCGCTTGCCGGGACGGCGCCGAAGGCATCTGAAATATATCAGGTGCTGGCGGATATGGGTGCGGCGAAGATACCTGCTGACGTTGGCATTCCACGGGAATATGTCCATGACAGTATCCGTTACGGCAAAGAACTGCGCGACCGTTATACGATCCTGCAGCTGATGTGGGATATTGGCAGGCTGGATGAGGAAGCAGACAGACTCGTGGAAAAGTATTGTCCGCAGGCGAAATCGTAAACGGCATAATAAATTTTCAAATGCAGAAATGGAGAGTATTGTGGAGACGATCTGCAAAACGGAGCAAACTAAATACGTGATCGGATTGGATTACGGCACTCTTTCGGCGAGAGCGGTGCTGGTCTGCGTGCACAGCGGCGAGGTAATTGCCGAGAGTATCTATCCGTATCCGCACGGGATTCTGACTACGCTGTCTGTTTCTTCCGGAACGGCCGGCGAAAGCGGCGGAGCCGGCCCGGGCTGCGGGTTGGAAAAGCTGCCTGCGGATTACGCCCTGCAGGAGATTGACGATTATGTTGAGGCCATGTATTACACGATCCGTGAGGTGGTGGAGAAAGCGGGCTGCCGGCCGGATGATGTGATCGGCATCGGTATTGACGCCACTTCTTCCACTTTTCTGCCGCTTATGCAGGATGGCCGGCCGCTTGGCAAGACAGAGCAGTTTGCAGCGAATCCTCATGCGCAGTTGAAGCTGTGGAAGCATCACGGCGCGCAGGCGGAGGCGGACCGTATCACGGCGCTGGCCAAAGAGCGCGGGGAGAAATTCCTGATGCGCTGCGGCGGTAAGGTGAATGCGGAGTGGATGCTGCCCAAACTTATGGAGATTGCCGGGAAAGCGCCGGAAGTATATGAGGCCACGGACAATTTCATGGAGGTCAGCGATTATCTTGTCTATCTGCTGACCGGAGAAGTGACACGCTGTATGTGTCATGCAGGATACAAACTTTTGTGGAACGAGGAAGACGGCTATCCTGCGAAGGAATTTCTGGGAATGCTGCATCCGCTTCTTTTTTCCCTGGAAGAAAAGCTCAAAGGACGAGAGGTGCAGGTGGGTGAGGGTGCGGGCAGGCTGACAGATGAGGCCGCCTGCAGACTGGGGCTGAAAGCGGGAACAGCAGTGGCTGCTTCCCTGATCGACGCCCATGTGGCAGTGCCTTCCGCCGGGATCGACGGGCCGGATCAGGCGCTGATGATATTGGGGACGTCCTGCTGTATGCTGTTGTGTTCCGAGAAGTTATCCTATATAAAGGGTATTTCCGGCTGTGTCAGGAATGCCGTGCTTCCTGGGCTGTATGCCTACGAGGCGGGGCAGAGCGCCGTCGGGGATCTGTTTGAGTGGTTTGTGAACAACTGCGTGCCGGGCAGTTACGAGAGAGAGGCGGCCGGGCGGGAGATTTCCTTACATACGCTGCTCAGCGAGAAGGCGTCACGGCTTATGCCGGGAGAAAGCGGACTGGTCGCGCTGGACTGGTGGAACGGCAATCGTTCCTGTCTGGCGGATGCGAACCTCTCCGGTATGATACTTGGTTTGAAGCTGCGGACGAAGCCGGAA
>VSOD01000310.1 GCA_009774655.1 Lachnospiraceae bacterium | reverse complement strand
GTTGTATAATAAGTTTGCCGTATGAGGTCACTCACTTTCGTGTTTATTGTTAGCAAACTTATTATACACCAAAGTGCATCATACGGCACTTTTGTTAAAAACTTGTAAAGTGGTGTAAGATACATATAAAGAGAATACTTAACAAGTTACCTGTCTTTAACCCATACTTTCCTCTCAAATCAGAAACCATCTTATCCGCCTCACGATATTTCCCTTCTTCAAAATGTTCTCCGGAACGCTTTACCTTTGCCAACAGATTCTCTTCTGTACTTCCTCGGATTCTAATAAGTACTCCAAAGAACGTACATTAAGTTCTTCAATCAATGAGCTGTTACTTTCCCTGTTTCCTTTTTAGAATAAACATCTACAGGTGCCTGATATGGTCCCGCATCACCCGCTGCACATTTCAGATATACCAAGTTTATCCCTTGATATTCCACACTCTCAATCTTTGGAATATAGCGGGGTTCAATTTTGTTGCAGTATTGAAATAGTTTCAGTTGAATGTCATCAAGTAATTCGTCTGGTACTCCTACCGACGGTAGAATGAATCGTCCATTTTCTGTTTTGACACCGCTCACAAGATATCCGCGGTCTATCCCTACAATATATCAGGATACCTGACCTGATGCGTAACTTTGAGAACCAGAGCGACAGCCTCAGGGATCTTACAAAATACAGGAAAAGGATCGGTAACTATCAAACCCTCACCCTTGATGAATGGCTGAATTATAAACTTACTGAAAAGGATTCTAAGAACCTCTATGAGCTGTTTGAACAACGAAGTGGCATGGTCTTCCGGTTTTCAGGATGAGAAATATTTCTTAAAATTATTCAAAAAAAGAGGGCATGACACCCTCTGAATATCGGAACGCATCTTTTTCCAGGAAACCGAATAACGATATTGTTCCATAGTATAACCTGTTTTTAGCACATACCTTCCTACTTGATCACTCTTCTGTCCCGGTACTGCGCATACATCAGCAAAATGCCTGATACTGCGCCAAAGAAGATAAAGGACTGTATGAACGGCATAAAATTATAGGAACCACCCGTCCAAAAATCGGCAAAATCATTGCTCACATAAGTCATCGGTAAGGTTGCCGCCGCCTTCTGCAATGCCTGCGGAAGCTGTTCTGTGGAAATTCCCATCATACCTGTCAGCATCATCAACGTAAAATAGACAGCCATCGTAATCCCGAATGTAACGCCGAATTTGCGAAAAATATTTGCAAGTGAATGCGCAATCACCAAAAGGATAATTCCGATCAGATAAAGCGATACCAACAGACAGATTACAGACGACACCGCCGGTTTCGGAATATCCATTGTAAATACTTGGAACACTGCGTAAATTGCAAACGCAATCGTCATAAAAATCATATGCGCAATAATCTTCGCCATCAAAAGACTTCTCTCATGGAAACCGAACAAACGCATTCGGAGAGGCACCTCACGTTCCACTTCCTGCGAGTACAGTGCGCCATATCCGATAAACATAATGGACATCGGAATAACAAGCGACATACTCAGCATAATGGAGACGATTACATTATCCCTCGCCGCTTCGGGCACCTGTGCACCGATCGTTCTCGAGAAAATCATTGTCATCATATTCGGAAACACGATTCCGAAGAAATGTGTCATAAAATTACCGTTGATATTGCGAAGTTCATATAAAACCATGTTCATATTACATTTTTTCTGTTTCATCTTTTTCCTCATTTCTACGCTGTTTTCGGCGTCGTTTTTAATTTTTCTGTTTCTCATGCTTCGCATAGAACTGCTCTCTGGCGTTAATCGACATAATCTCTATATCCGAGTTACTCCGTTTAAAATTCACATTATTGTCCATCAGAATCGACAGCAGCTCTCTCTCTTCCTCCCTATCGCGGCAGGATAACGCAATCAGATGATTCGGAGATTTCAAAGTGCGAAAGCCCTTCGTCAGACCGCCGTTTACCTGATTATTATCCAGAATAAAAATCGCATTACCGCAGTATGTCTTAAACAGTTCCTCAGTCCTGCCGAAAGCAACTACTTTTCCTTGATCCAACAGCAATATCTTATCCGCCAACTGTTCCAGTTCTTCATAATAATGGGACACGATAATCAATGATTCTTCTTTATCCCGATACCATTCGACCATCTTTTCCATCAGTTTCTGTCTTGTCTCAAAATCCAGACCCGACGTGACCTCATCATAAAAGGTCAGTTCCGCCTTCTGCATCATAATCATAATGATGGTAAACTTCTGCTTCTGTCCGCCCGAAAGCGCATTGTATCGTTTAGACAGGCATCCTTCGAATTCAAAGAAGGCAATCAACTCCTGCAGCTCTTTGTTCTCTTTGATCTTCGTGTCCAGAATCATCTCCATAATCCGTTTCACCGGCATGGTCGTCACATACGCGTTGTTCTGCATATGCGCCGCCATCTGCTCCGGCTTTAACTCGGTCACAATCCTGCCCCCATAAGCCGTCAGCCCTAATATCGCTTTGACAAGCGTTGTCTTGCCTGCGCCGTTGGCACCGATTACCCCGATACGCTCTCCTTTTTCAAAGCTAATCGGACTGTTAATCTGCAGCGCCGTCTGTTTTCCATATTTTACCTGTAATTGTTTGATTGTAAGTAACATATTGCACCTCTTTCTACGCTGTATCTACTGCCCGTTTTTCATGCGCTGCTCACTTTTCAAAAGACAGCTTTACCTGCACGCCATTTTCAATATTATCAACTTTCATCCCATATCCCATAAGTCTGCTATAGTAAGCCGCCACATATAATCCCAATCCTTTTCCCTTCCCTCTTCCGTCACTGCTGACAAAGGGTTTCAAGACATTTGGGAGCAGCTTATCGTCTATTGTTACACCATAATTAGTGATACACAATTCTGTACTGCTGATTTCTGCGTTAATCTGCTGCCCCTTCGGTGTATACCAGACGGCATTGGACAATAAATTGTCAATAATCTTCTTTAACATCTCTCTGTCTGCAAAAACAACACCGTTTCCTTCAATCACCATCTGCAGACCTTTATCCTCCGCCTGTACCGCATAATCTCCTGCAAGTTCCCGCACCAGTGTTGCAACCGCCACTTCCTCCTGCTGTATATTCTCCGCATGATAGTTCAGATACAAAATATCCTCCACAATCTTTCTCATGGATAAAAGCTGCTTCTTCACCTCCGGCAGATATATCTTCGTGTCCTTATACTTCCCGACTTCATTCATCATTCCTTCCACCAGAAGAAGCGCCGCCGCGATAGGGGTCTTTAACTGATGGGAAGATGCCCTCAGGAATACTTCCTGCCGTTCATTTTCTTCTTCCAGCAGGCAGTTTTTGCGCTCCAACTCCTCGTAATTGTCATGCAGTTTCCCGTATAATTCATGCAGGTTCCGCCCTAAAATACCAATCTCATCCTTACTGTCTGACGAAAAGGCAAATTCACCGGGATCAAAGCGTTCCGCTATCCCCGCATTCTCCGCATGATTAGCAAGACTGATAATCGGATTCACAATTTTTCCCGAAAAGAATATTGATGAAACCAGCACCACCAGAAAAATAACCGCAGCAATCATCGGCAGACTCCCCATAACAATCGGCGTGATCTCTTCCATCTGCGGCGTCATCGTCGGCAGCACCGTAATGACGAAAGCGTCTTGTGTACGGCTCATAGCAATATAAGTAGTATAGCTGTAATTGCCGTCCGACACCCCCGCCTCATATACAATGGTATCGCCGGATATCATATGCATATTAGCATATTCACCCTGATAGATCTGATCTCCGCTCTGCCCTTTCTGTTCCAGGCGGACCTTAATCGGCGCATCCTCGGAAATGAGATTCTGCCCTGCAAATATATCCTTAAATTTGTTCTGCCACTGTCCGACAAACTCCGCCAAGTCTTTCTCTGAATCGCTGCTTTCTACCTCTTTCTCCAAGCCTCCTTCTTCTATCATCATTCTGGCGCGGTCCAGAAGGTTCAGCAATTCTTCGTCCTGTACGATAATTGTCAGCTTGAAAAACTTTCCCGCTATATAGACCTCGTTGCCCGTATTCGGAATTTCCATTGTATAAACTGACGACGGATTCTTAACCGTCAGATGATCATAGCTTCTCTGTTCCATATAACCCCGCTGAATCTCCACGACTGATTCCAAATTGCTGTTCATCACATAATCCACATACAACGACGGCAGCATTAATACGAAATACCCTATGATAAAAGCAATCATAATCACTGCCAGTACTACACTGTATAGAAACGTCTTCTTTCTAAGTCCCATGCTTACTCCTCCCGAAACTGATATCCCACGCCGATTACCGTTTTGATACAATCTTCCGGCAGCTTCTTGCGCAGATTCTTAACATGCGCATCAATGATTCTGTCATTGCCCACATAATCTTCGTTATAAATTCCCAGAATCAGCTGCTCCCTCGTGAAAGCCCGCTTTGGCTCTTTCATAAGAATCTGTAATAGCAAAAACTCGCTCAGTGTAAGTTCTAAAGACTTTCCGTCATAAAAAGCCTGATAAGCGTCGTCATGAATGACAAGCCCCTTTTCCTGCTGTGGCTTAAGCCTTTTTACACGTCTCAGAATCGTCTCCATCCGCTTCAACAGAATGATAGGCGATACCGGTTTGATCACGTAATCATCCGCATAAGAATTAAACGCCTGTACCTGCGTCTTCTCATCATCCAGCGCCGTGAGTATAATCGTTGCCGTTTCCGGCTGATGTTCCTTGATATATTGCAGAACATCCAAACCGTTTACCTTCGGCACCATAATATCCAGTACTGCCATGTCAAATCGCTTCTTTGCAAGAAGTTCTAACGCCTGCCCGCCGTCCTCAGCACATGTGACGTTATAATTCTGCATTTTCATATACTCCGTCAGGACTTCTCTTATGGTCGGTTCGTCTTCCAGAAATAAAATGTTCATGTCTCTTATTTTGCTCCTGTCTTGTACTTTACATGGTTTATTGTAGCACAATGGTATGAATTTCGTATGAAGATGGTGTGTTTTTACGAAGATGGGGATAATAAATGAACTCGGATAAGAATAAAAAGATATGTATTCGCTGTCAAAAATTAGAGATAGATTTATAAGTGATAAGTATCTGTTCTGCGGTAAATCCGTAAATATTCTAATAATTACTCGATGATAGCAGCCACTCGACCAGACCCAACATTCCTACCACCCTCACGGTTTTCTGTGGGGGAAATCAGGGTGATTT
>VSOD01000031.1 GCA_009774655.1 Lachnospiraceae bacterium | reverse complement strand
CGGCCTTGCAGGAGCTACCGTATATGGCTTCTGCAAGAGCCGGAAACAGAAATTTGTTATGTCGTTTACTATAAGTATACCACGGCTCAGAGGCAAAGTCTATTCAATTATCAGGGGCGCCCGGGGCGTTGCTCAGACGTCCGAAGAGAACGAATGGCGGCAGCAGATCCTATTTCATAACAAAAACAGTCAAAACAACCGCCGCCAGAGCACCGCTGAGTTTTCCGCATACAAGTGCAGGTAGCAGGGCAGGCTCCGCTGCAAGGGTAAAGCCCATATGGGCGGCCAGCAGGCTGGCGCCGCTTACGAGAAAAGCGCCAAGAGCGACTTTTCCCTTCTCATCCAGATCGTGATATCCGGCGAGCGAGGGGAGCGCACTGACAAGGCCTATCAGCATGGCGGTGAGGCTTTGCGGGCCAAGTCCCAGTCTGTCGCCAAGGCGTGTGAAGGGCTTCGTCAAAAGTCTGCGCAGCAGTTCCGCAGCCGGCAGGCTTCCAAGCATGACAACACCGATGGAGGAGACAACACCCATGGCATCTTCGATCGGAGCCATGCCGGGCAGGAGATGAAAGCCGCAGAGAGATTCCACCGCGGCCAGTACCAGGCCGACCGTGACGAGGATGCGTATGCCGTTGGCCAGCAGGCAGAAGCCTTTGACCATCTGTTCCGGTATCTTCCACAGGCCGAGCAGGAGCAGAAGCGAAGCCGCAAATACAGGCAGATTCTGCAGCAGGCATTCCGGAACGGAGAGGCCGGCAAACAGACCGCCGGTGAGCAGACCAGCAGGCATGGCAGCCAGTCCGAGCATGATCCCTCTGGCGAAAAAGGATCGGTCTTCCTGTCGGATCATGCCCATACCGACAGGGATGGTGAAGACCAGAGTACAGCCGAAGATTGCCGCTGCAACGATGCCGGCGTAGCTGCCGATGCGGCTGTCGGCGGCCAGTTCTGTGGCCAGCTGGTAGCCGCCCATATCAATGGCCAGTATGCTGCCGAACATGGCTGGATCTGCACCGATCATCCGGTACAGGGGAACGACTATGCGTCCAAGTACGTCGGCAAGCACCGGTGCGAGGCAGATCATGCCGGCCATCGACAGGGCAGTAGAGCCTAAGAGACGGAAGCCTTCTTCAAACTTGTCTCCGTAGCCGAACTTATTTCCGAGAAGTCTGTCTGCACCGCCGAGTACCACACCGGCGGCCATGATAGTCATGAGTATCTGGTTCATCGTTACCTCCATGTTGGAGCATTTTTCTGCGTGATTGAAAAGTGAGTACTTCGATACGTCCTTTATTTTAAAAATCCGGGAACAAAATTTTGCCGCATGGTATCTTCGATTTCCGCAATCGTTCTGGGCGTGGCTGCGGACAGGTTTTCGCAGCCTGTCTCTGTTACGAGACAGTTGTCTTCCAGACGGAAGCCGATTCCCCACGCTTCGTGATATATACCGATGTCCACACAGAAGACCATGTTCGGGGCGATCACTTCCGGAGTCTCCACTGCGTCATGGACATCAAAGCCCACGTGATGTGCGCCGCCGTGCCACATATAGGTACTGATATTGGCGGGATCATCCAGGACGCCGGCATCGACCAGAAGTTTGGCGTTGTAGCGTCTCGCTTCGGCATCCACTTCTTTCATGGGCATGCCGGGGCGGATTATCTCAAACATATGGTCTGAGGTGTTCAACGCACATTCATACAGGAGCTTTTGGCGTTCGCTAAACCGTCCGTTGCAGGGCCAGCCTCTGGAAACATCATTCATCAGGTAGTCATGCCATGCACCCACATCGTTTAGGACCATATCTCCGTCCAGGGCCTGACCCTTGTAAGCGTAGTAGTGGATGCAGAAATTGTTTTTTCCGGCGGAGATGATAGACGGAAAAGCAGGGCCCTGTGGGCCGTACTGTCCCAGTACATAGTCAAAGACCGCCTTATACTGATATTCGTACATGCCCGGCCGGGAGGCTTTCATCATGGAAGTGATCCCTTCACAGGTGATCTTTTCCGCCTGCCGCATGGCTTCCAGCTCGCAGGGCTGTTTGATGGTGCGCAGCCGGCGGAGGATCGTGTTGGCATTTTCTATCCGCAGATAAGGGTAATCGGCAGCGGCGCGTTTTAACAGGCGGTGTGCTGGTTCGTCCCGGTCTGTGGGAGCAGCGCGGTAGAGATCCAGATACAGGCGACGGTAGTTTCCGGTCGTGGCAAGACGGTGCAAAACGTCTTCAAATTCTCCTGCGTAGCCGGTTTCCTGTATGCCGGAAAGTTCTGCGGCCTGTTCGGGTCTGATGCGTGCACCGGTCCAGCGTTCCTGCAGGAGGTCCGGAGGCAGCAGGAAGATCTTCTCCTTAACATGGCCGTCGCTGTCTTTTTGCGCCAGCAGCGCCAGATCCCTGCTGTCCAGTCCGGTGAGATAGAGGAAATTGCGGTTGGTATAGAAGGGGTAAAATTCGTCGTTGGTCTTGCGGACTTCCGTTCCGGAAAAAAGTACCAGCAGTGAATTGTCTTTCATCTGCCGATAAAATCTCTGTCGGTTTTCGTAATAAAATTCTTTGTTCATGTTAAACCCTGCCTTTCTGTCGTGTCCTGCGCCGGCTTTTGTTTTGTAAAATGATTTATCTTTCACGGCAATACTTTCATTTTATCATAGAAGATGCAGAGAGCAAGTGAAATCAGAAAGTTAAAGATCAGAATACTTTTTGCCGGGAAAGGGCGGGGACTCTTTGACAAATTCGGATGCTGTGCAGCGTCAAAAGACAAACTGCATAAGCAGCATATAGCAGACCGTACCGCCTGCGATCGACAGAAGCATCTGGCGCTTCCATAAGTGGAGTCCCACGACAACAAGAATGGCGGCTGCCTCCGGTATACCGTGACTGCCGGACAGGATGCTGACATTTTTCAGGCAGTAGACCACCAGCATGCCGAAGATGGCAGCGGGGAGGGCATTGCCTAAATACCGGATGTATCCGGGCGTCGGCTTCCTGGAGGAAAAGAGCAGGAAAGGCAGAAATCTGGTGGCCATAGTGCCGAGTGCACAGAGTGCGATGGTGATGATCTGTTGTGTCAGTGTCATGCCCTTTCACCTGCCTTTTCGATCGGTTTACGGAACACGGTCAGCAGGAACAGGATGCAGGCCATCGTCGGCAGCAGGAAGGTGTCCGCGCCGAAGAGAAGCAGGCAGACGGTTGAAGCAACGATACCGATCAGTGCCGTATCATGTTTTCTTTCCTTAAGCCATTGTTCGAGGAAGATGACTACAAACATCGCTGTCATGACAAACTCCAGTCCTTCCGTGTCAAAAGAGATCAGTGAGCCCAGCAGGCCGCCGAGGGCAGCGCCCGTGACCCAATATATCTGGTTGAAAAGTGTGACGAAAAACATAAACCAGCCCGGATCTATACCCTCCGGGGGCTGTACGGAACAGTTGATGGAAAAACTCTCGTCACACATGCCGAAAATGAGATAGATTTTTTTCCAGCCTGTCCCCTTAAACCTGTCCAGCATGGCGATACCGTAAAAAAGATGCCGGGCCTGTATCATCAGTGCCATGACCAGCGTCTGCAGCGGGGCAAAGGAAGACAGCAGCATTTCAACTGCCACGAATTCCAGTGAGCCGCCAAAGATTGTCAGGCTCATGAGCAGGGGATAGACAAAACTGAAACCGGATACATTCATATAAATGCCGTAGGTGATTCCCAGGAACCAGAATCCTGCAAAGATCGGTATGGTATGGGGAAAAGCACAGCGGGCAGCCTGCATGATCTGTCGTCCGGAAGAAAGATTGTTTTTCATAAGATCTCCTTGATATTCTGTGGTATGCCAATAGTCTGGCGGCGTTCATTTTCTTATAGTAGCATGGAATGGTGCGGGCTTCAATGTGCAATGATAAGGTTTTCGAAACAGTTGGACAAATAAGACAGCTATATGTCATATTAGAAGTGATATCATCTGTTTATGGAAAAAGATCATTCTGATCAACAAAAAGGGAAGCGAGGGTAACAATATGGAAAAATGGTTATACGTTATGACGATCAAAAAGGGGAAAACCTACAACAAGGTTACAAAGGCTGTCATCACAAGACATGTAGAGAATTTGAAAAAGCTGGATGAGGCCGGCAA
Organism: Lachnospiraceae bacterium; assembly: GCA_009774655.1. Lineage (GTDB taxonomy): Bacteria > Bacillota > Clostridia > Lachnospirales > Lachnospiraceae > UBA3282. The sequence continues at coordinate 12,909 of VSOD01000031.1, read as the reverse complement.
GATCGTTCTCTGCGGGCCTTTCAAGGGATATCCCGGTGTTGCCGGAATGGTGATTTTCAAAACGGAAAGCTTTGAGGAGGCCGATGCCCTGTGCAGGCAGGAGCCGCTGGTTGTGGAAGGTTATGCGACGTATCTGCTTGCCGCGCTGCAGGTAGCCGACAAGGAGAACAACTATCTGTTGTAAGATATAGTAAACGACATAACAAATTTCTGCTCCGGCTCCTGCATCTGCAAAAAGCAAAGGGACCAGATGGAATCATGAAATGACGGGGAAAGGGTATTATGAGGCGGGAAAGTATGCTATACTCTTTTCAGAGAAAGGATGTGATTATATGGGTTGTCTGGGAAATTTGATCTGGTTTTTGTGCGGAGGGCTTCTGCAGGGGCTGTCATGGACGCTTGCCGGCCTGCTGTGGTGTATAACGATCATCGGGATTCCGATCGGGCGGCAGTGTTTTAAGTTTGCTTCCGTGGCGTTCTTTCCTTTTGGGAAGGAAGTACAGTATGGCGGCGGGACCATATCGCTGCTGGCGAATATTGTGTGGCTGATCGTCAGCGGGATTCCGCTGGCAGTGGGAGCGACGATAAACGGCCTGCTGCTTTGTATAACGATCATCGGTATTCCCTTTGGCCTGCAGTGCTTTAAGATCGCGAAACTTGCGCTGATGCCGTTTGGCGCGACGATCGTGAGAAACAGTTGAGCATGAGAAGCAGTTGAGTATGAGAAACAGTTGAGCATGTGAAACAGCTGATCATGTGCGGCCGGAGGGGGCAGTATATTTTTCATGCGCGAAAACTATCTTTTTGTTGACTGGCAGCGTTATATTGATAGACAGAGCATTTCGGGATACGGAATGCAGAAGCGGGATGCACAAGTAGAAGGCAGGAACAGAATGCAGAAACAGAGTGCAAAGACCAGTACAGACAAAGCGAGGGGATGTCCGGTATGGACAGAGATTTTTTGCTTGTGCAGAAAATGCGCATGGGAGACGAAAAGGCGAGCGAGATTTTTGTGGAAAAATATTATCCCCGGATTTTGTCTTACTGTCAGGTGCATATCGGGGATCATGGTTATGCGGAGGATATGACGCAGGAAACTTTTGAGCGGTTTTTCCGGTCGTTGAAGCAGTACAGGCATTATGGAAAGGCGGCGAACTATCTGTATGTGATCGCCGCCAACACGTGCCATGACTATCACAGGAAGCATAAGGAGATCGCGACGGAGACGATGCCGGAGCAGGCGGATACGCGTGCGGACAATGCAGAAGAGCGGTTGGATGTGCAGATGGCTTTCAAACGGCTGCCGGAGGAGGTGCGCGAAGTTGCGGTGCTCTATTTTCTGCAGGAACAGAAGCAGAAGGATATCGCGGTGATGCTGGGAATCGGCCTGCCGCTTGTCAAGTACAGGATCAGACGGGCGCGGGAATTGCTGGCCGGGTATTTGGGAGACGGAGGATAGCGTTTTCTTGCAACAGCCGCTTTGAAGTGTTATATTGAAGGAAAGTGACGAGTGTCAGACACGCAGTTAGAAAGCAAAGCGAAGCGAAGAAGAAAGACAGCATTGATCAAAAACGGGAGGAGAATTATTATGGCAAGTGTATACGATAGGGCGGATATTTATGATCTGCTGGAAGATGAAAGCAGATACGAGACATACAAAAAACATTGGGAGATTGTATTGCAGGACAAATCAGTGAAAACGTTTCTGGATGTGAGCATCGGTTCCGGTAATGTGACACTGCCGTTGGCGGAGCTGGGAGTTCGTCTGTACGGTTCCGATCTGAGCGAGACGATGTTGGCGCGGTGTAGGCAAAAGGCACAGAAGAAAAATGTGGATATAGAAGTGAAGCGCTGCGATTTCCGTTCGGTTTCCGAACAGTTTTCGGAGAGATTTGACTGTGTCGCCAGCACGGGAAATTCTCTGCCTTATGTGAGCAATGAAGATGTTCTGGCGACGCTTGGGCAGATGGACCGGCTGGTAAAGCCGGGCGGGTATCTGTATTTTGACGTGCGCAACTGGGATAAGATCCTGCGGGAGCGGAACAGATTCTACCTGTACAACCCGTTTTTTGACGGGGATACGAGGGTCAATCTGATCCAGGTGTGGGATTATCACGAAGACGATTCGATGACGTTCCACCTGCTCTATACTTTTGAGAAAGACAACAGGATTTTCCAAAAGGAGAAATTCGAGGAGCACTACATTCCGGTCAGAAGAGAACTGCTGCTTCATAAGCTGAAGGAACTGCGCTATGAAGATATTAAGATCATGAATTTTCCGGCGTGTGTGCAGAGTGAGGATGTGGATGAGGCAGACTGGTATTGCGTGATCGCGAGGAAGGGCGAGTAATATTTCATTATCATACCCTCAGTGAACAAACCGTGTGTACTTTTGTTCACTGAGGGTAAGCTATAATCAAAAAGATTTGATCTTAGAGAACCTCTGAGGCCTGAGCAAAAGCGATAACAGGGCAGCAGAGGTTTTTTGCTGTTCTTTTTTATGCGGCTATCTTTTTGGGATTTGCCAGCGTTATTATAGATATAGTAAACAAAATTTCTAATGTCGTTAACTATGAAAGTCTTCGACTTTCACAGCATGGATGGCCATGCGGCCCGCTAAGCGCCAGGTTGTGCATGATGGAGGTTTACTATAGAAAGCGCTTTTCAATGAGACTGCGTCCGGCGGCTTGCTGTGTCTGCAGGAACCTGACAGACAGGACGATCATGATCTGTCAAGAGGGCGATATGGGGGTGCATGTGTGAATAGAACAGACAGACAATTCAAAGAAAGACTGCGGCTGCAGGAGAGTGCCCTGTCACCGCCGTACAGGGGAGAGCACTTGCAGGAGGTAGTCCGCAGTGCAAAAGCGGCATTCTATGAGGGAGAGAGCGTCGATATCCTGACGGGAGCGGAATTTCTCTACCAGCAGGCCGGCTATATCCGCAGGCGGTGGTGGGTGCTGCAGGGAGTGGTCCTGGTGGTTCTGTGTATGCTCATCAGATATATGGAAGGAAATTCTTATGAGCAGCGGATCATGGGAGTCGCGGCGCCACTGTTTGGCGTTCTCCTGCTGCCGGAGTTGTGGAAGAACCGGGAAAGGAACGCAATGGAAGTGGAGGGAGCAGCCTTTTACTCGCTGCGGCAGATCTATGTGGCCAGATTGTTCGCATTTGCAATGGTTGATGTGCTGATGTTGACGGCTTTTTTCCTGGTGAACGTGGGAGGCGGGCAGCTTGTGCCGGAAGAGATCATGCTCCAGTTCTTCCTGCCGCTGACAGTGACCTGCTGCATCTGTTTCCGCACGCTGTATAGCAGGCGGGCCTGTCCGGAAGCATTCGCCGTGTTTTTGTGCCTGCTCTGGTCCGGAATCTGGCTGCAGGTGGTACTGCTGGGGAATCTCTATGAAAAGGTGTCCGTGCCTGTCTGGTATGGCGTATTGGTGACGGCATTCTGTTACCTGATTTACTGTATTTACAGGGGGCAGAGGAATTGCAGGGCAGTCCTGGAAGAGACGGAAGGATAGAAGGAGACAGAAGAATAGAAAGGGACGGAAGGATAGAAGGAGATGGAAGGATAAAAGGAGGCGGGGATTATGAAACTGGAAATAGAAAATCTGACAAAGAGATTTCAGGATGTGGCGGCAGTTGACGGGGTATCCTGTACTTTGACGACGGGGGTCTATGGACTTCTGGGCGTGAACGGAGCGGGGAAAACCACGCTGATGCGGATGCTGTGCACCCTTTTGAAGCCGACGGGAGGAAGGATCTTGTGGGACGGGAAAGATATCTTTGAACTGGATGGCGCATATCGCAGAGTATTGGGGTATCTGCCGCAGGATTTCGGCTTTTATCCGGATTTTACGGTCAGGGATTATCTGCGCTATATCAGTTCCATCAAGGGACTGCGGCCTGCTGCAGCCAGACAGCGGACCGCGCTTTTGCTGCAGCAGGTGGGGCTTGAGAAGGCGGAGAACAAGAAGATGAAGAAACTGTCCGGCGGCATGAAGCGGCGGGTGGGAATCGCCCAGGCCATGCTGAATGATCCCAGAATCCTGATTCTGGATGAGCCGACGGCGGGGCTTGATCCCAACGAGAGAATCCGCTTCCGCAATCTGATCAGTGAGCTGGCACAGGACAGACTGGTGCTTTTATCCACGCATATCGTGTCGGACATCGAGTATATCGCCAATGAGATTCTGTTGATGAAAGACGGGAAAATCTGTATTACCGGTACGACGGAAGAACTGACCGCCGGAATGCCGGAGCAGGTATGGCGGGTGAGTGTGCCGCGAAATGAGGCAGCTTCCTACACGAAACGATACAAAGTTTCCAATATCAAGACCCTGCACGGGGAAGCACAGCTGCGGATTCTGTCCGCGGAAAGACCGGCGGACAATGCAGTTTTGGAGGAAGCCGTGCTGGAGGATGTCTTTTTGCACTATTTTGGGGAAAGGGCAGGCGGCGGAGAGGAATAGGAATGATAGTGGGGAAGATTAGGACCAGCGTTGGAAAAGATTTAGGGCCGGCGGTGGCGAGGATTTAGGGCCAGTGGTTGAGCGGACCAGGACCGACGGTTGAGAGGATTAGGATTGGCGGAGCGGACCAGGGCTAGCGGTAGCGAGGATCAGGAGCAGCAGGAATGGAGGATAGCGATGAATCAGAAACTTCTACATCAAAACATGCCGCCCAAAAGAGTGCGACATAAGAAGATAACAGATCGACATAACGGAAAAGAGCAGATCTACTATGAGATCAGGAAGGTTTTGTCCGGGACAAGAAGCAGGCTGGCATTTCTGCTGCTGGCGCTGGTACTGGGCATTACGCTTTATTTTGCCCTCAGTGTGGAGTATGTAAATGAGGCGGGTGAATCCGAAAGGGGACCGGCGGCAGTGGGCAGCCTTCGGGCAGCGCAGAAAGCGTGGAGCGGTTATCTGGAGGAGGAGACGATCCGACAGGTGATCGCGGAGAACAGGCGCATCAATGAGACGCCGGAGGGCAGATCGGAACAGATCAAAGAGAGTAATATTGCCTACGGCTGGAAACAGGGGATAGCGGAAATACGCCGTCTGTTGAACTGTTCCTATGCGGAGGCGTTCCGCTCATATGATTATTACCGGGCGGATTCTTTGACGGAAGAGGCGGCGGGAGCCTTCTATGAGAACAGGACAAGACTCTTGCAGGAGTGGCTTGCGGATGAGGCCGGTGATCAGTATTCGGAAGCGGAAAAGGCATATCTGATCGGACAGTATGAGAGCCTTGAGACGCCTTTTTACTATGATTATCGGAAGGGGTGGACGCAGCTGTTTACATTTGCGCCGACGGTGGTGATGATCACCATGCTGTTTCTGGGCTATCTGGTGGCCGGCATTTTCTCCAATGAATTCGTCTGGCGGGCGGATGCGGTGTTCTTTGCTTCCTGCCACGGAAGAGACAGGGCGGTGGCGGCCAAGGTGTGGGCCGGAGTCGGGATTATCACGGCGGTCTACTGGATGGTGATGCTCATCTACAGCGCTGCGGTTCTGGGCTATCTGGGTGCGGACGGCTGGAATTGTCCGGTGCAGACAGAGCAGGGGGATTGGAAATGTTTCTATCACCTTACGGTCTGGCAGAAATATGTGCTGATCGCAGCAGGCGGCTATGTGGGATGTCTGTTTATGGCGGGCCTGTGTATGCTGGTGTCTGCCAGGGTAAGATCTGCCGTGCCGGCGGTGATGGTGCCCTTTGTGCTGATTTTCCTGCCGTCTTTTCTGGGGAATCTGGAAAGTGCGGCAGTCAATAAGATTCTGGGGTTATTGCCGGACAGACTGCTGCAGGTGGGCACAGCGCTGGGTTACTTTGACCTGTATACGCTGGGTGGCCGGGTAATAGGAGCGGTGCCCATCCTGCTTGTGCTGTACGGGATTGGTGCGGCGGCGGTGTTGCCGGTTGTCTACTGGTGTTTTGTCCGGTCGTAGGAGGAATCGCCGTCTTCCTCAGGGGTGGAGAAGAGACTGACTACGGTGCCGTCTTCGGTCGTCGCGACGACGGTGGAGATGCAGCCGTACCGGTCGCGGTGGACGACGATATCCAGACTACCGTTCATATTGGACTGCCAGATTTTGTTCAGCTCATCGGCGAAACTGTGGACCGGGCTGCCCTGATAGAGAAAAAAGCCGTTTTCGTTTCTGGTCAGGCCCCAGGATGCGTATTCTTCGGCTTCGGTCTCCGAATCGAGGCAGAGGGTATAGCTGGGGGCAAAGGCATTCTTTTCCACATGAAATTCTGTGGCCAGAGCTTCCCGAATCCGTTCTGCCATCAGGTCGGGATCGCCGGTGTCGTCCGCCTTTAAGACGGCCAGGATCGTGTCGTCCGCCCGTTTTCCGGGATTCCTGCCAAGCGCGATGTCGCGGGTCAGAGAAACCTTGAAGGCCCAGCGGGAATCGGGACTTCCGTAATAGCAGGTACTGCTCAGGCAGGAGTCAAAGGGAGCCTGCCCGCCGGTAGCGCACACCACGGTACTGCAGGTAAGCAGCAGGGAGACGGTGCACAGCATGAAGAGGGACGTCCTTTTGTAGCGCAGTACGCGCTGGATCCTTCGCTCCACCTCTGTCTTGGAAAAGGCGCTGTACAGGAGGGGAGAACGGCTGGCGCTCACGGCCATGGCAAGGAGGCTGCAGGCATAGCTTTGTCTTGCATCTTCCTCACGGCAGGCGCGCAGCACGGCTTCGTCGCAGGCGGTTTCCAGATCGGATGCCAGGCATCCGGCCATCAGCCAGACAAGCGGGTTAAACCAGTTAAGGCAGAGCGTGGCCAGCATGGCCGCCTTAACCCAGTTATCCCGGCGTCTGATATGCATGGTCTCATGAGCCAGGATGTGGCGCAGCATCTCCGTATTCCCAAAGTCCATCCGTGCCGGCAGATAAATACGGGGTGAGAGAAGGCCGCACACGAGAGGGGAGGCAATTTCGTCATTGGTAAAGACCAGAATATGTGCCATCTGCATCTCGCGCAGGAGTGTATTGACGGTTTCGTTGTGCTCCACCAGCAGGCTTTCTCTCAGCCTCCGGACATAGCGTTGTCTTTGCAGCAGCAGGAGGAGCGCCGTAACGATGACGCCGGACAGATAGAAGACCGGCAGCAGAGTTCGCAGCGAATCATGTCTGTAGAAGAAAGGCAGGACGTCCGCTGACAGGACAGTGGAGTGATCTGTTGCGTTTTCCGTTGACTGGGAGATGACAAAGTCGGTATCTGCAGTCAGACGGGGACCGGCCGTGGCGGATGCACCCGGCATACTTGTGACGATGGCATCATTTGTGTCCGCGTCTTCTGTGACGGAAGCAATCTCCGTATCCTCAGACAGATATTCCGTAGAGGGTTCATTGTAGGCGACGGCTTCTGCGGAAACAGTGACGCTTGTGACGGCAGGCGCTGAAAGCAGGCCGGGAGCCTTCACGCTGAGCGGGCTGCTTAAGGAGAACGGGACGAGAAAGCGGACGATCACCAGTCCCCACAGAAGGGGGAAAACATAGCCAGGCAGTCTTTTTTTCAGAAGAAGGCGCAGCGCCAGCACCATGAGCAGCAGCACACTTCCGTAAAGCATCATAAAATGTAAGGGCATGGAAAATCTGAAATGTAACATGTTATTTCGCCTCCTTGATCATACGGGAAAGCCTCTCGGCATCTTCTTCCGAGATTCCCTGATTTTTCAGAAATGATGAAAAAAACAATTCACTGGAACCGCCGAACATCTTGTCGATCAGCTGCTCGGTCTCACTGCGCGCTACTTCGTCTCTGGTGACCAGAGGTGTGCAGAGAAAGCCCGGATCTTCGCGGCTGACAGCTTCCTTTTCGATACACTTCTTGATCACTGTGTAGGTGGTGTTCTTGTTCCAGCCGATGCGCTGTGACAGTACGTCCACGATATCGCGGGCTGATTTCGTGCCCTGTTCCCAGAGCACTTCCATGACTTTCAGTTCTGAGTCGAATAGTTTCATAGTAATCAATCCTCCATTCTAGCCTGTGGACTATTGCAATAGTCTGCTGATTGATTATAGACTATCACAATAGTCTGCGCGTGTCAAGCAGAAAACTTTTTATAGTAAACGACATTAGAAATTTCGTTTACTATAGATACTGGCCGCAGGATATGTGCTTTATTGTTTGTATTTTATGGAAAAGGGGACACAGCACAGTTACCGGCTTATATCCGGGATAAGGCGACACCTTACAGGCTATGGAAAGGGAGTATCGGAATGCACCGGGCATTTATGTGACAAAGGGAGAACATCTGGTAATAGGGAACTGCCTTTTCCTGTCCGGACAGAAACGAACCTGTGCACCGACGATGGCGGAGCCTCCGGGGCTCCGCGAAAAGTTGGAACGGCCAGAAGTTTATGTATTGGTAAAGTGATTTTTGCGTGTGCAGTGTCTTAAAGCTTCACCTTCGTACCATATTCTGTCGAACAGCTTCCTGTCCTTTTCTTCTCGTTAATCAGACGCGGGTATTCCTTCTCGCTCGGACCGCAAAACATATTAAAGTTATGCACAAATATATCCGGCTCAAAATGAAATATTCCCGTATTCAGTTGGGAGTGATACTGATACAGCTTATCCATCATCGATGTAGTGGCTTCAAAGGTAAATTTCTTTTCGATTAAGAGCGCTCTGTCAATTGTGTTGACCATGTCCGCCACTGCCTTATATGCCCGGCTGTCCTGATTCATTAAGCTTTTTATCTTATAGGGGCCTGCATAACCAAATGCCGCCGCCGCGCCGTTTTCTTTAACGACTCTCTTTGCCAGTTCGCTTCCACAATTACAACAGTTAAAATTAATAATTTTATCTTTTAAATTTACGTCCTTTGTACTGCGCCAAATATCATCACTAAATGCTCCGCCCACGATAGTAGGTACGACATATTGCTCCATACCATGAGCTTTAAATGAAATATATTTGATTTTCGTGTTATTGATTATTTTCTTCAAATTCCCGTTCGTCACATCGTTACTTTTGATGATGGTATACAAAATTTTTTTCCTGTCCAATTCACGGTAAAAGTCTTGCGCATATTTGCTCAAAAGTGCTGTTGCATCATCCGGCAATGACACGTTATCCATATAACTTTCCAGAACCTCAGCAAATAAAACGCGCGATTTGGATGGGTTTGTTCCCGTGTATGGAATTCCGTTCCATATTCCGTTTTTCTCATAGGTTCTTCTGGTAACCGCAACCGCAACGCCTGCGATAAAGATCCCCAAACCAACGGCAACGCCGACAGGATGTGCCATCACAAAAGGAATAACCACTGTCTTCATTGCACCGATGCACCAATACACCCAGCCTCCTGCAGCCAGGCTCATAGCCGTTCTTCCGTTTCCGGAAGCATTGCTCACATCTGTCATGGAAAAGGGAAGCATAAATTCGTAATACCGGCCTAATGCATTATCACATATCTCTGATAAGGCGGAAACAGCCAGCTCATCTACTGCATAGCTTTCTGATTCATAGCTGCCCTTATCCAGATGCGGCAGCACCTGTGCGGTCACAGAAATCTCAGAATCCGAATCATATTGAACACACACCTCCCACTGTCCGATGCTGCACTCCTTTGCCATGAAAATACCGCCTTTTCCATTGCCGTACGGCATATAAGTATCCATTTGTTCCAGTTTTGTGCTGCCACCGGAAGGGGTTGTAAGCATAACAGAAAACCGACCGTCTTTCTGCCCTAACAGGTTCTCATATTTCACCATAAAATAATGCGTGTTCTGATGAATTGAAAATGTCATTTTCTGTTCTTTCAGCCCGGCTGCACCTGAGGAAACCTCTCTCATGGTACGGATTGAACCATAGGCATATCCGTTCTTCTCCACCCACAAGGGCATGTTGGCTTTATATTCCTCGTCCAGGCCGACTTTAAGGCAATCATACTGTCCTTTTATGGTATAGGCTGAGATGGGGGAATCGTTCACCCATATTTCCAACATCTGACCTATCGGCAAAAATACCGTCACCGACTTCTGCGGCGGTAATGACCTCAGGTAGAAGCGGGTTTCACTTTCTTCGTTTTCCCTGAGCAGGCAATGTACTTCATGATAAAACCCGTTGCACAGTACGCACGGATATAAGCCGCTGTCAAATTGGAACTTCATGGGTGAAAGCGCTTTTTCATTTTCCGATATGGGAAGCTCCATCCGGCAGTAGTACATCCGGCGTGTCTGTCTCATCTGACTCTTTGATTCCGTATATGTAAATTCCAACTGCGGCATACCGGTATAATTGTAGGAAAAAGTGCCCCATACAGGACTTCCATCTGCACGGATTCCATTCAAACATGCCGTACTGGTTCGCTCATCATAGGTATACGACAGCTTCAGGCCGTTCCACAGCACGGTTCCATCGTATTTCACAATCAAAACATCCGTACCATCTTTGTACATGCCGGTCCATTTTGTCAGCAGAGTTCCCGCTTCACGCAGTCCCTGATCACAGTCCGAATCATCGTAGAGCGTACAGATTGATACCGGCATTCCGTTTTCTATAGACAGCTCATACTGATTGCCTGTAAGAACCCCGCTTCCGGCAAAATAATTCTGATAACAGTCCAGGTTCACAGCCTCTTCTATTAACCGATTGTCCTGATTTACTTTCACCTTCATATAGCCGCAATCCAGGATAGAAACACCGGATATTTTACCGCCATCCGTCGGTTCATAGAACATATTTTCCATATGGGCAAGGGAGCGCAGACCGGTAACCATCCGATGATCATAAAATGCGGTATAACTGTATTGACAGCGATACGCACGATACAAAAAATGCTGCAATTCCGCAACGCCGCATATACCGTCCGCACCTATGCCATAATTGGCATTTTTACTGACATCACCGAAGAAATCCCCGTCTTCAATTTGTTTTGACAGCACCAGAGAGACATAATATCTTTCTAACCATTCTTTTTTATCCGAATCCGGCAAAGCCTTTGTGGAACAATTCTCCTGATTTCCGGCAAACGCATTTACAAAGCCCGCAAGCATAGAGCAACAGCAGGTGACTTCCTTCAGACAGGGCAAGTTGGGAGTCTCATTTGCCAATATTCTGAAGCATTCGTATAAAATATTGCAATAGCCGGCCTTACTAAAAGAACCATCCCTCGACACACCATATTGTGCCGCATTCTTTGCATCAAAAAAGGAACCATTCTTCAAAATACCGGTTTCGACAAGATTGGGATAATAGTCCTGCTGCCATTTCTTCAAATCGTCACCTTCCAGACAAAGCCTGTCGGAATAATTGTTTTTCAGATTCCTTGCTTTGTCATAGAGTCTGTCAAATATCATAGCACATTGAAAAACCATATATCGCGTGTTGCCGCTTAATGTAATCTCCATATTCTGTTTCCTCCTTCATTCTGTTTAAAATCGGTCATCAGCCCCAGGCGCTCTATCCTCCGGCAGCGTTCCTTATTTAATTCAGACCATAAACCACCCTTCCTTCGGGGAGCAAGCCTTTGAGCAGTCACGCCTTTATCCGTCTTTTTTGTGGCGCTGTCTATCCAGCCGAAACACATGGCTTCCTCAACGGAATCTATGTACCAGAAAGTGCCAATTTGTAAATGCCATAATCGTTTCTCCTGCTTTTGTAGTAACAATTTGGATTATACCATAGGTACAGGGATAATTCCACGGGTTGACAATATATTCAATGGTTCACCTTTGGAAATTTTATGCCTTTCATTCCCGAAAAACAGTTGTTTTGTGCTTTTTATGGTATAATCCAGAGGATGTTTTTCTTTTCAGAGTGTGCTATGATAGAAAGGCCGGATATACGTAATGGAAAAGTAAGCCGGACGATGACAGCGAAGGGAGGACGGACAGGCCAATGCTGCATGTTATCATATGTGACGACGAGGCGGCTTCGCTCTCTTTTCTGGAAACCCTGGTCAGAGAGTGGGCGGCGGGGAGAAAATGCGGGATCGCTGTCACGCCGTGCAAAAGCGCGGAGCAGTTTCTGTTTAACAGGGAAGACTGGGAAGAAGCGGATATTATGCTTCTGGACATTGACATGCCGGGGATGAACGGTATCAGTCTGGCCCGCAGGCTGCGGCAGGAAGGGAAGCGCGTTCAGATCATCTTTGCGACGGGGCTTGCGGATTATGTGCTGGAAGGCTATGATGTGGAGGCCGTGTCCTATCTGATCAAGCCGGTGGAGCGGGAGAAGCTCTTTGCCTGTCTTGACCGGGCGAAGGAGCGGTGCGGGCAGGAAGAACCGGTTCTGCTGCTGGATCTGGCAGGGGGCACGGCGCGGGTCAGACTGGCGCAGATCTGTTATCTGGAAAGCGATGCCCACGACACGCAGGTGCATTGTGTCCGTTCTGCTTACAGCATGGAAGAAGAACCGCCGCAGACAAAGAGGCAGACTGTTCAGGAAACAGAGGTAGCTGCGTTCACGACAGAGACAGTGCGCTGCCGGACGGGGATCCGGGAGCTGGAAGAGCGGCTTGCGCGTTACGGCGGTTTTTTCCGGATTCATCGCTCTTATGTGGTGAATCTGGCCTATGTCAGCCGGATCACCAGAAAGGATGTGCTGATGGACAGCGGGGAAACGCTTCCGGTCTCCCGTAACAGGTGGGAGGCGCTCAACAGGGCATATCTTAACTATTATAAAAAGTGAGAGCGTAAAAGAATCAACAAATAAGGGAATAAACGAATAAGCGAATAAGGGAGAGGCAGAACTCCGGATGGAACAGGAAATTTTCCAGTTGCTTTGGCTGGGGTGTTATTGGTATTATATAGAGCAGATGGGAAGCATGGAGAAGGGAATCGGGAAGCGCGCGCTGGGCATTTGCCTGACGGGTGCGGTTTTGGCCTGTTCCTTTTTCGTGCCGTTGTTCGGGATAAAATTCCGGGCGGCAGCGGCGTGGGTCCTGAT
>VSOD01000309.1 GCA_009774655.1 Lachnospiraceae bacterium | reverse complement strand
TCGCATCCTCCATGCGGGCAGAAAGCGCCCGGATCACACCGTCGATCTTATCCGGCGTCCCAAACTTACTGGCCGCCACCAGCTCTTCCTCATCCCGGTCATGAAACTGCAGCTTGCCCTTGCCGACCGGCTCCACATCGTTGATGTAGATAGGCCTGCCCGTACCGACAATAGCCCGGTATCCAAGCGCATCCACGGCCGATTCATAAGAATGGCTGATCTCCGGCAGCGTCTCGCAGCTGTACCCCACGCCCGCCGTGATCGCAACCTCCAGCACCCGCCGGCACTCTTTACAGATATCATGGAGCAGATTGCTTAAGCCGGTCTGGGAATTATCCTCATCAATGGCCACGATCACCGTGATCTCGTCCATGGAATTAAAAACGGCAAAGCGGTAATAACCCCGCAGGGAATCCTCCACCAGTCCCCGCACGGAAATGGGGATCAGCTCCCTGGGCAGGGCAAGTGTCTGGGCATCCGCCCGCTCCACATGGATAACCGCCGCCACCCATCTGCAGGCATCCAGAATATCGACGCCGTACTCCCTGAGCTTCGGCACCACCGCGCTCTCGTCCGCCTCGCCCCGTACCAGATCGTTCAAAAAAAGCTCCCGCAGGATCGGCAGATTCCCCAGATAGCTTTCCCGCAGGGAATCAATATCTCGGCGCTGCTTGATCTCCTCCTCCAGATTCTCCCTCACCCTGGTGAGAATCTCCGACAGTTCCTCCACATTCACCGGTTTTAAAATATATTCCGTCACATGCAGCTTGATCGCCTGCTGTGCATACTCAAAATCGTCATACCCCGAAAAGATCAAAACCCTGATCGAAGGATATTTCTCCCGAATCCGCCTCGTCAGCGTCAGCCCGTCCATATACGGCATCCGGATATCCGTGATCACCACATCCGGCTGCAGCTGCTCCACCTTCTCCAATGCCTCTTCACCGTTCTCGGCGTCCCCTGCCACCTCGAATCCCAGCTTCTCCCACTCCATCTTGCGGATGATTCCCCTGCGGACTTCCTCCTCGTCATCCACAAGCAAAATACGATATAACCCCATAACCATTCCCTCCAAACTCCCCGCGGCAGACTGATATTCCTGCCTGCCGCAACATACTCCTATTTTAGCATAAAAAAACTGATACTACAAATCTCTTTGCAGTACCAGTCTTATCATCCAACCTTCCATACGCAGCAGTTTAGTCGTCTTCCCTGCCGCACTGTCGTCGTCTTATTTTACCAGTTCTTTTACCTTTGCCTTCTTGCCGACACGTTCTCTTAAGTAGTTCAGTTTCGCACGTCTTACCTTACCTCTTCTGACTACCTCAATCCGCTCTACGTTCGGAGAGTGCATGGGCCATGTCTTCTCAACGCCTACGCCGTTCGATACCTTTCTCACCGTGAAAGTCTCTCTGCTGCTTCCGCCCTGTTTCTTAAGCACTGTTCCCTCGAAAACCTGAATTCTCTCGCGGTTTCCTTCCTTGATCTTACCGTATACTTTAACGGTATCACCTACGTTGAACTCGTCAACCTTGTCCTTTAACTGTTCTGCTTCGATTTCTCTGATAATCTGGTTCATAACCTGCCTCCTATTTCTATGGATGTTCTTAATACAATCTGTAACAGAGGACCATCTTTTTCGCAACGTTAACAATTTACCATATTACGGGGAAGATTGCAAGTAAAATTGTTTTTTCCGCCTTACTTTTCTGCTTTACTCACGTCTCACGGTTACAATATGCCTCATACAGATCCGGCCGGCGCTCCTTCGTCCTTAAGATGGACTGTTCCAGGCGCCAGGCGTCCACCCTGGCATGATCTCCGCTGAGCAATACGGGCGGCACTCTTTTGTCGTGCCAGATCTCCGGCCTGGAATACTGGGGATATTCCAGAAGCCCGTCACCGAAAGATTCCGTCACCGCGGAGTCCGTATTGTGCAGCACCCCGGGCACCAGCCTGGCTATGGCATCCACCATCACCATGGCCGGCAGCTCCCCGCCGGTAAGCACATAATCCCCAAGCGAAATCTCATCCGTCACGATCTCCTCCAGCACACGCTCGTCGATGCCTTCGTAGTGCCCGCACAGAAAGATCAAATCTTCCTCCTGCGCCAGCTCCTGCGCCATTTTCTGATGAAAAGTCCTGCCCTGGGGCGTCACATAGATGACCCGGCCGCCGGAAGCGCCTCTGGCAGCGATCCGCTCTTCCACCGCCAGCCAGGCATCATAGACCGGCTGCGCCTGCATCAACATCCCGGCGCCGCCCCCGTAAGTATAATCATCCACCTTACCGTGCTTATCCAGCGTATAATCTCTGATATTCACAGCCTCAATGGAAATACAGTTCCGTTCCACCGCTCTTCCGAGTATGCTCGTGTGAAGCCCCTGCAGCACCATCTCCGGAAAAAGTGTGAGGATGTGGAAATTCGTCATCTTAAAATACCTCTCCCTTTCTTGCCGCCTGCAGCAGCCTTACAGTCACAGCCCCGGATCACAACAGCCCGTCCATAATGTGCACCGTGATCACGCCTGCCTCCATATCGACATGCTTCACGCACTCCCGGATCGCCGGCAGAAGAACCTGCGTACCCTCTTTGTCCCCGCGCTCTACCACATACACATCATTGGCTCCCGTCGCCATCACATCCTTCAGCAGGCCAAAGGCTTCTCCTTCCTCGGTCACCACCTGCATACCGATCAGGTCGGCGACGAAGTATTCATCCTTCTTTAAACGCACCGCCCTGTCTCTGGGCACATAGAGCTTAGCACTCTTATACTTTTCCACATCATTGATGGAATCGTATCCTTTAAACTTGAGGATCACATATTGTTTGAAAAACTTGACGCCTTCTATTTCCATATCCAGGCGCTCTCTGCCCGTATCCATGATCACTTCTTTCAGCTTCTTAAAACGCGCGGCATCGTCCGTGGTGGGAAATACCTTGACCTCCCCCCTGATGCCGTGGGTCTGTGTGATCACACCGATCTGTAGTTCAGATATCATATCTGTCCTTTCCGTAACGCTCCGTTTTCCCGGAAAGATCTGCCTCTTACAAATTTCCCTCCGGAAACCTGGATGCATCCTTTCCCATCCTGTCTGTATCGTAAACAGCATGGCAGATTTCTGCTTCCGGTTCCTGTCAGGCCATGTGCAGAAACATTTCCAATGCCGCTTACTGCAATAAACCTCACAGATTGCTCCGTGAGGCTGTTTGCTAGATAATTTCTACATCTACTCTCTTATTGTCTTTCGACGATGCGGCTTTCACGACAGAGCGGATCGCTTTCGCAATGCGTCCCTGCTTACCGATCACCTTACCCATATCCGACGCTGCGACATGAAGTTCAACGGTAATGTTCTTACCTTCCTCCTTCTCCGTCACAACGACTTCATCCGGATTCTCTACAAGAGCTTTGGCGATCACTTCAACCAATTCCTTCATTGTCCACCTCCAAAAGCTATTTTGTACAACGGACTACTATTTGGTGATACCTACGCTCTTGAAAATTCTGCTGACAACTTCTGTCGGCTGAGCGCCGTCTGATAACCATTTTCTGGCTGCCTCTTCATCTACCTTGTAGGTGCTGGGATCTGTATTGGGATCGTAGGTCCCGATCTCAGCGATACATCTTCCGTCTCTCGGAGATCTGGAATCTGCCACTACAATTCTGTAGAAAGGATGTTTCTTCTGTCCCATTCTTCTTAATCTGATCTTAACTGCCATTTTCTTTGCCTCCATGTAAAAAATATTAATAAATTATTTGAAACCCTTAAGGACCGTCGGAAATGACTCCTGCCAATCCTTAAAACGGGAATTTCATACCGCCCATACCGCCAAACAGCCCCCGTCCCCGCTTGCCGCCCATCATACCGGGAAGCTGCTTCATCATCTTCTGGGACTGTTCGAACTGCTTGATAAATTTATTGACGATCGCAATATCCACCCCGGCGCCTCTGGCGATCCGGTGCTTCCTGCTGGGATTCAGCAGCCTGGGATTTTGCCGCTCCGCCGGCGTCATGCTCAGCACGATCGCCTCCATGCGGGCCAGCTGTTTCTCATCCACCAGAGATTCAATATCTCCCATCTTGCTTCCCATCCCCGGCATCATGCTCAGGATACCGGACAGGCCGCCCATATTGCGCATCTGTTTCATACTCTCCAGATAATCCTCGAAGTCGAATTTGCCCTTCTTCATGCGGGCCGCCATCTGCTTCTCTTTCTCTTCGTCGATATCCAGATTCTGCTGTGCCTTCTCGATCAGAGTCAGCACATCGCCCATTCCGAGGATCCGGCTGGCCATACGATCCGGATAGAACTGCTCCAAATCCGAGAGCTTCTCTCCCATACCGATATACAGGATCGGCCTGCCCGTCACAGCCTTGATAGAAAGCGCAGCACCGCCTCTGGAATCACCGTCCATCTTGGAAAGGATTACTCCGTCGATACCGATTTTCTCATCGAACTCCTTCGCCACATTGACCGCATCCTGTCCTGTCATGGCATCCACCACCAACAGACTCTGATGCACGTCCACATTGCCCTTGATCTCCTGCAGCTCCGCCATCATCTCCTCGTCGATATGAAGACGTCCCGCCGTATCCAGGATCACTACATTATGGCCGTTCTTCTGGGCATGTTCCACAGCTGCCTTCGCGATATTCACCGGCTTGTGGTTCTCTCCCATGGAAAAAACGTCCACCTGCTGTTTCTCACCGTTGATCTGCAGCTGTTTGATGGCCGCCGGTCTGTAGACATCACAGGCCACCAGCAGCGGCTTCTTGCCCTTTAACTTGAGCTTGCCCGCGATCTTGGCCGTGGTGGTCGTCTTGCCGGCACCCTGCAGGCCGCACATCATAATGACCGTCATCGACTTGCCGGGCTGCAGCGTGATCTCCGTAGTATCGGAACCCATCAGGGATATCATCTCTTCGTTGACGATCTTGATCACCATCTGCCCGGGATTCAATCCGTTCAGAACATCGGCTCCGATGGCTCTCTCCTCCACCGATTTGACGAACTGCTTCACAACCTTGAAGTTGACGTCCGCCTCTAGCAACGCCATCTTTACTTCCTTGAGCGCCGTCCTGACATCCGCTTCCGTGAGACGCCCCTTGCTCCGCAGGTTCTTGAACACATTCTGCAGTTTATCGGTCAAACTTTCAAATGCCATAGAATTCCATGCCTTTCAAAGTCAGTACCACCAGCTCTGCTGGTGGTTTGCTATAACCCCTCCGGGGTCTTTTGTGTTTCCGCCTAAAGG
>VSOD01000308.1 GCA_009774655.1 Lachnospiraceae bacterium | reverse complement strand
GCTATATGATACCCTGTTTTTGAAAGGGGGGGGGGTAAATGGCAAGGAATATCCCGATCAAAGTAGCCCGTGCCGAGAAGGATATGCCACAGAAGGAGCTGGCTGAGGCCGTGGGGGTTTCCAGACAGACGATAAATGCGATCGAGCAGGGAGAATACAATCCCACGATCAGGTTGTGCCGTGCCATCTGCCGGGTATTGGGGAAGCGTCTTGACGATCTGTTCTGGGAGGAAGAATGAGAAGGAAGCAGTCAGGGCGCAATAACGCAAAAGCAGGGGATGGTAGTAGGAGGTCATGATGTATGAGAAAAGGAAAGCTGCGAAGGAACAGACTGGATGAGAGGCAGGAGCAGAAGATGTTGCAGATCGAACATAACGGCTGCTGGATCGCCTTCTGGGGATTGGCGATCTCTCTTTTTGTGGGGTGCTGTCTGGGACTGGAATGGAGAAATCTGGTGGGAGAATGGATCGTCTTTATGGGTCTGTCTCTTTACATTGTGATTGCATGCCTGAAGAACGGTATCTGGGACCGGAAGCTGGAACCCACGCCGAAAGTGAATCTGTGCGCCAGCATCATTGCCGGAATCGTCTGCGGGGTACTGCAGTTTGCCAGATCCTACCGGAAATATCAGGCCCTGGCGGGTTCGGCTGCCGCGGGTGTATTTATGCTGGTATTTACTGTCGCAGTCTGTTATGCGGTGGTATCGTTCGTGGCGTTTCTCTATCGCAGGCGGGTGGAGCGGCTTGAGTCGGAGGAGGAAGAGGACGAGGAGGATGAGCAATAGGATCCATCCGGCAGAGCGCATGGCGTGAGAAGCATCCCGGTGCGTCCGCGTCTGCAGCAAAGCGTCAGGAAGTAAAAGAAGAAAGGGAAAGGGGAAGTAAACGTGATCAAAGCGGATCATCTGATAAAAACTTTTGTCAGAAATGAAAAGAAGAACAGGAAAATGGAGATCAATGCCGTTGACGATATCTCATTGACGGTGGAGGAAGGAGAGATCGTGGGCATTTTGGGGCCCAACGGGGCGGGCAAGACCACACTGCTGCGCATGATGTCCAGGCTGATGAAGCCCACCAGCGGACAGGTCAGCATCCGGATGGGAGAGACGGAGATGACGGACGAGATCGAAGTCAAACGGCATATCGGTTATCTGTCCAACAATACGAAGCTCTACGGCAGACTTTCGTCCCGTGAGCTGCTGCAGATGCTGGGCACCATCTACGGCATCCCGGAGCAGACGGTGGAAGAGAGGATCAGGCAGATCAGTGAGGTCCTGTCCATGGATGCTTTTCTGGATAACCGGATCGAGAAGCTCTCGACGGGACAGACGCAGCGGGCGTCCATCGCCAGATGTCTGGTGCACGACCCGCAGGTCTATATCTTCGATGAGCCGACGCTGGGACTGGATATCATCAGCAGCGCGTCTATCATTGATTTCATGAAAAGGGAGAGAAACAGAGGAAAGACAGTGCTTTACTCCACGCATTATATGGAAGAGGCGGAATATCTCTGCGACCGGATCGTGATGATCCATCGGGGGAAGATCATCAGCGAAGGCACGCCGGCGGAATTGAAGGAGCGGACGAAGAAGGACAGCCTGCGGGATGTTTTTTCAGGGCTGATCCTGGAAGAAAGCGGCAGTATACTGCCGGATGCAGCCGACGGCTCATATGAGCAGCCAGGCGGTATAAAAGGAGGGCGTGCATAATGAACACGAAGATTATCAGGACTTTGGTGAAGAAAGAAATGCTGGATGTCTTCCGCGACAAGAAGACCGTGATCATGATGATGGTGGTGCCGGTGATCCTGTACCCGCTGATCTTTATAGGCGCCATGCAGGTGGTAGCTTTCATCTCTTCCAGTATGGAGACGCAGAATTACAGGATCGCGGTGGATGCCGGGGATGACGGCGCCTTTTTACATAAGCTGCTGGAACAGGGGGAAACTGACGAAGAGGAAAATGCATACGAGATCACGATCGTGGATGCGGCTTCCGTTGCGGACTATGAAGCCGCTTTGAATGAGGAGACCATAGACGTCTATGTTGCGGGAAAGATGCAGGACGGGCGGATGCAGTATGATGTATATTATCTGAACTCTGTCACCAACTCGGATTACGCGGCCGGTATTGTCATGGAGGCTTTCGATGAGCTGCGGGAAGATATGACGAGACAGCGGATCGAGGCGGCCGGTCTTAACGTGCATGAGATTCTGGAGCCGATCGGCTATGAGAAGGAAAACATGTCCAGCAGTGAGCAGTCGCTGGGCAGTATCATGGGTTCTGTCCTGCCTTTCATGCTGATCATCAGCCTGCTGATGGGCACCATGTATCCGGCCATTGATACGACGGCGGGTGAGCGGGAGCGGGGAACGCTGGAAACCATACTGACGCTGCCGGTGACGAACAGGCAGCTGATCGTGTCGAAGTTCATTACGGTGGCGGTGATCGGCATGATCTCGGCGCTCCTGAATATTCTTTCGATGGGCGGGATTGCCTTCTATATCTATGCGATCCTGGAGATGCAGTCGGATGTGGGTTCCTTTGACATGGCAATGTTCGTGCCGGCGATCCTGGTATGTATGCTGGCCATATTTGCCTTTTCGCTGTTTATCAGTGCGGTGACCATGTGTGTGACTTCATTTGCGAAGAGCTATAAAGAGGCCAACAACTATATTACGCCGTTGATGCTGGTGGTAATGTTTGTGGGCTATATCGGGTTCATTCCCAATCTGGAGCTGACCCGGGCCATGGCTATGATGCCGGTGGCGAACATCTGTCTGCTGATCAAGAATATGCTGGTCTTTAAGGTGGATTACGGTTTGATCGCGGTGGTGCTGATCAGCAATGTGGCCTATGCGGTGGTGGCGATCCTGTTCTTAAGTAAGATCTATGACAGCGAGGCGATTCTGTTCTCGGAGCAGAAGGGGAGTCTGCAGCTTTTTGAGAAAAGAAGCAATCTGCGAAAGGGCGGTGTGCCCACCGTGTCGGACGTGTGGTTTGTGGTGGCGGTGACGATCCTGCTGGTTCTGTATGCGGGCAGTCTGCTGCAGGTGAAATATGGGCTGGCGGGCGTGTTCGGCACCCAGCTGATCCTGCTTCTTGTACCGCTGGCACTGGTGATTTATACGAAAAAAGATATGAAGCTGACCTACGGTTTTACAGGCACAGGGGCGGCAGGTTTTGTCGGCAGCGCGTTTTTGGCTGTGGGAGTGTATCTGATCAATATTATGCTGGCTGGCGGTTTGATGAAGCTCTTTCCGCAGAGTGCGGAAAATGTGGAAACGACTTTTTCCGGGATCATGGGAGACAATGTGCCGGCGGCATTTCTGGTGATCGCGCTGGCGCCGGCTGTCTGTGAGGAGATGCTGTTTCGGGGGCTGATCCTGCATTCTCTGAAGGCGAGATACAGGGTGGTTTCGGCGATCGCCATAACGGCGGCGTTGTTTGGCGCTTATCATATGAGTCTGGTGAAGTTTATCCCGACGGGGCTTCTGGGCGCCGTGCTGTGCTATGTGGTATGGAAGACGGGAAGCATCTATCCGGCCATGCTGATGCATTTTCTGAACAACGCCTGCAGTGTGATCGTCACCTACTTTCCGGAGCAGGCCGGCAGAGTCGTGCCGATGCTTGTCAAAGACAGCGTTACCTTCGCTGACATGCTGCTGCTTCTGGGAGCAGGGCTGATCCTGCTGGGGATCGGGGCCCTGGTGCTGAGAAAATGCAGGAAGACGTGAAGACTCGCACACGGATCCTTTCAAAATACTGACAGGAGGAAAGAACTGAGGATTCAGCGTCAGAAAGAAGGAATTTGATCAATGGAAATCAGTTTTGTGTGGCGGATTTGTATCAGCAGTAAGAGAAATGCAGATCCAGGATCGCCAGGATTGGGAGAAGTTGTAGGAGGTAAAAGAGGATTATGAGTTTTTGGGGGCTTTTCTGCACTAATACCTTTGGTTTGACAATAAGTGTGCTGTTTACGATCTGGATCTCTATGTTGCTCCTGGAGCGAAAACCATATCAAATGAGAGAGCGCAAAGTGATAATGATTGCTTTTACTATATTATTTATCTGTGTCTGGGCATTGATGGGGACAGTTTTTTATAAAGCGGGTATCTTTGGATGGAGGTATAATGCAGGACAAATCTTGTTTACCTATCTGGGAATGACAGGAGCAATGTTTTATTTATATTTTCTCTATCGGGAAAATCTGCTGACTTGTTGGATTTCGGCTGTTTTTTTAGAAATGTTGGAATCTTTTGCGGTACACATAGGCGTTTTATTTTCACCTAATATGACTTTTCATTTGGATATTTGGGGAGAACGGTTAATATATTATTTTTTTCTGTATGTATTAACACCACTCATAGAGATCATCTGGGTGCTGTTTCTATATAAAACTGGAGTTGGGAAAATGTTCCGACTGTGGATTGAACGGAAAGAATCGAAAAAGGTAAGTATTATTTTTATCAGTTTATACCCGATTTTGTCTGAAATACTTTATTATATGGTGCAAATAGGAGAACGGGTTGGTAACGATAATGCAGTCGTTTCTCTGTTATATCTACTGATTGTTTTTATTATTTTTGGTTATGCAGGGCGTCAGGAAATGCAAAAGAAGCAAATTCAGACTCAGCAGATTAGTATGCAGCAGCAAAGTGCTTATATTGAGAGTTTAGAAAAATTGCAGAGTGAAATGCGAAGATTCCGTCATGATTATAAGAATATGATGTCCGGCATGTACCTTCAGGCAAAAGAGGGAAATATGGAAGCAGTGCAGAATTTTATCCAGGATATGACAAGTGATTTTGATTATCAGGTGGGGGAACAGATACGCAGATTGACACAACTTGGAAATATTCATATGCTTGAGGTAAAAGGGCTGCTGTTGGGGAAAATGGAAAAAATGCAGCAGGAGCAGATTTCCTGTGAACTGGAAGTATTGCGTCCATTTGATAGAACGCGGCTGAGAACGACTGACTTGTGCAGATGCCTGGGGATACTGATTGACAATGCTATTGATGAAGTACAAGGAAAAAAAGGTAAGAAGCCAAAACCTCAGATACATATTATGATTAGCAGCCAGGAAGAATGCACAACATTTCAAGTAAGAAATCCATTGTATTCAAATATTGATTTTCACAAGATCTGGCAGCAGGGTTATTCTACTAGAGGGGCGGACAGAGGAATTGGCCTTGCAAGTTATAAAAGTATTTTAGAACATTATGAAAATGTCTTCTCTCTAACAACAATCAAGGATGGCTATTTTATTCAGGAATTAAAGATACAGGAATAAGA
>VSOD01000307.1 GCA_009774655.1 Lachnospiraceae bacterium | reverse complement strand
AAGGGCGGGGGCTGACCAACTCGGAATTCGTGAAGCGGTTAGAGCCGGAGATCAAGATCTTCCGTTTTGAGAAATCGGATGAGGATTACGTGAATCTTTCCGAGGAGCGCAAGACAGAAGAGTGGCAGAACATCCGCAACGGTCTTAATTTTGCCAAGAAGGTATTGTATACGGGAGAATGTTCGCTTCTGATCCTCGATGAAGTATTGGGACTGATCGATAAGGGGATCATTACGGTGGAAGAACTTAAGTCTCTGCTTTCGGCGAAGCCGGAGGAGATGGATATCATTATGACCGGCATTACCCTGAATGACGATGTGTGTGTGCTGGCCGATGAAGTGACTAAGGTAGAGACCATGCAGTTTAAAATATGGGAATGATACGGCAGGGCAGTCTGGCCGGTGCTGCGTATTTACGGCGCGTCTGCGCTTTAGAGATCCGGGTCATCGTGCTATTGACAGATGCGCGGCACAGTGCTAAGATAAATGCAGTAAATAAAGATAAAGGAATTGATAGAGGTTGCGCTTTTTATCAGTAGGGTTTCGGATGTGGCAGGCACAGGAGAAGGATCAGGAAAGGAGAAAGCGCCGAAAGGGAGAGTTGCCTGATGATTCTTACCTTGGGCATACAGTTAAGAGCTGTATGACTGTCATCGGAACGATGGGGCGCTATCAGAGGTAAGATAAGGAATGAAGCTGGCCCCTGTGCGGTCAGCTTTCTTTGTACCAATGTATCAATGGAAAGGAAGGGTAAGTATGGCGATTTTTAAAGGAGCAGGAGTGGCGATCGTTACGCCGTTTCATGAGGACGGCAGTATCAACTATGACAAATTCGAGCAGCTGGTGAATGAGCAGATCGAGGGCGGTACGGACGCGATCATCGTGTGCGGCACGACAGGGGAGGCTTCCACATTGACACATGAGGAGCATCTGGATCTGATCAGATTCTGTGTGGAGAAGGTAAACGGCAGGGTGCCGGTGATTGCCGGAACAGGGTCGAACTGTACGAAGACGGCGGTCTATCTGTCAACGGAGGCGGAGAAGTACGGTGTGGACGGCCTGCTTCTCGTCACACCCTATTATAATAAAGCGACCCAGAACGGGCTGTTCGCACATTTCAAGACAATAGCGGATGCGGTGAAGCTGCCTGTGATCCTCTACAATGTACCGGGCAGGACGGGCTGTAATCTTATGCCGAAGACCGTTGTCAGGCTGTGCACGGAGGTCAGCAATATCGTGGCGATCAAGGAAGCCAGTGGTAATCTTGGGCAGGTTGTCAAACTGATGGCGTTGGCGGACGGTAAGCTGGATCTGTATTCCGGCAACGACGATCAGATCGTACCGCTTATGTCCCTGGGCGGCAAGGGCGTTATCTCCGTTCTTTCCAATGTGGCGCCGAGGCAGGTGCACGATATATGCCAGAAGTTCTTTGACGGGGATGTGGAAGGCAGCATGAAAGAGCAGCTGCGGGCCATCGAACTGTGTGACGCACTGTTTTGCGAGGTGAATCCGATTCCGGTGAAGGAGGCCCTAAATCTGATGGGTAAGGAAGTGGGCCCGACCCATATGCCGCTGTCGAAGATGGAGCCGGAGCATGTGGAAGTATTAAAGACTGCGATGCAGAATTATGGTATCTTATAGAAACAGAAAGCAGCAGAGAGCGGAAAGTGTCTGGCGAAGGTGCGGAGGCATCGGCGTCGGGCACTTTTTCAAGAAGGAGGAGAATCTATTATGGTGGAAAAAAGAATCAGGGCGATCATGCACGGCTGCAACGGCAAGATGGGACAGACCATATCCGGTCTGATCGCTGCAGACGAAGAGATAGAGATCGTGGCGGGGATAGATGCTTATGACAAAGTAAGCAATCCCTATCCGGTGTTCCGGGAGATTGATGCCTGTGACGTGGAGGCCGATGTGGTCATTGATTTCAGTGCGGCGCCGGCAATAGACGCGCTGCTTACATACTGTGTGGAGAGAAAGCTGCCCTGTGTGCTGTGCACGACGGGACTGTCCGGGAAGCAGCTTGAAGATGTGAAAGAGGCGTCCGGGAAGGTGGCTGTCTTAAAATCGGCGAACATGTCACTGGGGATCAATCTGCTGTTTAAAATGTTAAAAGAGGCGGCCGGTGTGCTGGCGGAAGCCGGATTCGACATCGAGATCGTGGAGAAGCATCACAATCTGAAGAAAGATGCGCCCAGCGGGACGGCGCTTGCCCTGGCAGATTCCATTAATGAAGAGATGGGCAATGCATACGAGTATGTCTATGACAGGAGCCGGGTGCGGGAGCCGAGAGCGAAGAAGGAGATCGGGATCAGTGCCGTCAGGGGCGGAACCATCGTGGGCGACCATGACGTGATCTTTGCGGGAGCGGACGAAGTGGTGACCTTCTCTCATCGGGCGTACTCCAAGGCGGTATTCGGCAAGGGAGCCGTACAGGCGGCGAAATTCCTCGCAGGCAAGCCGGCGGGCATGTACGATATGGGTGATGTGATCGGTTAGGGAGAAACTCTGCCATAATGGGAGAGAAAAACAAAGATTTGCTTTAAAATGATGAGGTAATGAAGAGATTATGAAAGATCTGGAATTAAAATATTTAAAGAGCCTGTCCAGACAGTATCCGACGATTGCTGCCGCATCGACAGAGATCATCAATCTGCAGTCTATTCTGAATCTGCCCAAGGGGACGGAGCATTTTATGACGGATATCCACGGGGAGTACGAGCAGTTCAATCATATCCTGAAGAACGGCTCCGGTTCCGTGCGGCGCAAGATTGACGAAGAGTTTGGCAATACACTGAGTATCAGGGATAAGAAGAGCCTGGCGACACTGATCTATTATCCGCGGGAGAAGCTGGATATCGTGCTGCGGGAGGAAGACGAAAGTTCGATCGAGGACTGGTACAAGATCACCCTGCACAGGCTTGTTCAGATCACGAAAAGGGTTTCCTCCAAGTACACGCGGTCCAAGGTGCGCAAGGCGCTGCCGAAGGATTTTTCCTATATTATCGAAGAACTGATCACGGAGAAGGCGGAAATACAGGATAAGGAAGCCTACTACAACGAGATCATCCATACGATCATCCGTATCGGGCGGGCGCAGGAGTTCATCGAAGCGCTGAGCAACCTGATCCAGCAGCTGGTCATCGATCATCTGCACATCGTCGGGGATATCTATGACAGGGGGCCGGGGCCTCATGTGATCATGGATACGCTGTGTGACTATCACTCTGTGGATGTGCAGTGGGGCAATCATGATATCGTCTGGATGGGAGCGGCCAGCGGCCATCTGGCCTGCATCGCCAATGTGATCCGGGTGGCTGCAAGGTACGGCAATCTGGATACGCTGGAAGAAGGATACGGCATCAACCTGATCCCGCTGGCCACGTTTGCGCTGGATACTTACAAGCATACCGACTGCAGCACCTTTTCCATCCGGTATAATACGGAATATGATACCAAGGACTTAAGTCTGGACACGAAGATGCATAAGGCCATCGCCATCATTCAGTTCAAGCTGGAAGGACAGATCGTCATGCGCAGGCCTGAGTTTGGTATGCAGGACAGGCTGCTGTTTGAACATATTGATTACGAGAACCGGTCGATCACTTTAGACGGAGTGACCTATCCCATGAAGGACGTGGATTTTCCCACGGTGGACAGGGAGAAGCCCTATGAACTGACGCCGGAAGAAGAACAGGTGATGGAGCGGCTGCGCCATGGTTTCGTAAAATGCGAGAAGCTGCAGAAGCATGTGAAGTTCCTTTTTTCCAAGGGAGGACTGTATAAGGTATACAATTCCAACCTGCTCTACCACGGCTGCGTGCCCATGGACGAAGAGGGGAACTTCAAGAAGGTCAATGTCTACGGGGAAGAGTTCAGCGGCAAGGCGCTCTACGATGTACTGGAGCACTATGCCAGGAAAGGGTATTACTCCGATAACCTGCGGGAGAAGCTGAAAGGGCAGGATATCATCTGGTATATCTGGTCAGGACCCAATTCGCCGGTATTCGGTAAGGATAAGATGGCCACCTTCGAGCGGTATTTCATCGAAGACAAAAGTGTACAGAAGGAGACCAAGAACAGCTACTACAGGCTGCTTGACAAGGAGGAAGTGATCGAGAAGATCTTAAAGGAGTTCGGGCTGGACGTAGAGCATTCCCATATCGTCAACGGGCATGTGCCGGTGGAGCGCAAGAAAGGGGAGTCGCCGATCAAGTGCGGCGGCAAGCTGCTGATCATCGACGGCGGATTTTCCAAGGCCTATCAGGATAAGACCGGGATCGCGGGCTATACGCTGGTAGTCAATTCCTACGGGATGCGTCTGGTGGCCCATGAGCCTTTCGAATCCACGGAGTCTGCCATTCTCCACGAGTCGGATATTTTCTCCGATTCGGTGATCCTGGAGACGACTACCCACCGGCAGAAGATCGCGGATACCGATATCGGCGCGGAACTGCGGGAGATGATCCACCAGCTGGAGGAACTCCTGCAGGCCTATCGTGACGGCACGATCATAGAACGCTGATACGCTGATACAAAGAAACAGCCTGCCTTATGTTTCTTCCAAGGCAGGCTGTATGCTCTTAGCGGCCTGTTTTACGGGTGGATGTGCCGGTGGCCTTGTTATTGTTGGTCGTGCTGTTGGTGCTGGTGTTATTGTTGGTCGTACTGTTGGTACTGGTGTTATTGTTGTTGTCGGAACCGGTGAGGTCGTCTACCATGTTCTCGACACCATCGGCAGCATCGTCGATCATGTCGGAAGCGGCATTGCCTGCGTCACCGACCGCATCGCCTACGTCGTCCATCAGGGAATCATCGTCGTTTCTGTCTCCGGCTGTCACGTCGTTGACGTTATCATTGTTGTTGATACCGCCGGTTGTGTTGTCGTCTGTGATGTCCTGGGAAGAACCGTTGGTTGTGCTTCCGGTGCTGGTCGTGTTTCCAGTGCCTGTGCCGGTATCGTTGGTGCCGGCATTTGTACCGGATTCTGTGGTAGTCGTGCTGTCATTACCGTTGTCTGCTGCATTGTCGTTCTTTCTGCCGCAGGCAGTCAGCATGGCAATGGAAAGCGTCATCAGAGAAACAAGCAATAATGTTCTTATCTTTTTCATAATTTCCTCCATTCTGATGCATTCTTTATTCCGATGCATTTTTTATTTTTAAAGCCTGTTTGAAAAGTTTTGATTGCGGCAGTCTGCTTTTTGAAAAACAGCTGCTCTTGTGTTATTATGCCTGTTAGAAAATAAAATATGCATTGGTGGATTTTTTTTTTGTTTGGCGGGTACGTCCTTTGTTTTTCTTTCCGTGTT
>VSOD01000306.1 GCA_009774655.1 Lachnospiraceae bacterium | reverse complement strand
CAAGAAAGGTGGTATTCATTATGTCAACGTTGCCCGCGCCCTGCTTACCAAGCCGGAAATCATAAATAACAAATTAAGGAGATTGAACTATGAAAAAATCTATTTTACTTTTTGTATTGGTTTTTACTTTATCATTAGCTGGCTGCGGTGCTGCAAATGATAATGTCGTGCATCAGAACGGAAACCTGATCATTACAAATTATTCCGATTATGCAATCACAGACACAACAATCACCCACTTAGGAAAAACTATATCTGTTTCCCCTAAAGCAATTAAAGATACACAAATTTGTTATTTCACAATTGATCCTGTTGATGATTACATTTATACGGTTTCTTTTGTGGATAACAATGGAGAGGAACACTCACAGGAGTTTACTGATAATTTTACCGAGGATGCTCAAATTCTAATTGCAATCCAGTATTCTGACGGTATTTGGACGATTGACTACGACAGGTAAGGGGGCAGGTTTATGTTCTATAACGACACTCGAAAACAAATCAAAGGGCTTGCAAACAAAATTATGTCGGGAAACCGTCGCAGCGACCATTGGGCTGATTGTTACAATAATGATCTGTGGCTATTTGCTTATATACAATGTCCTGTATATTTCGGTGACAAAGGATATTCGGATATATGGACAACTTAAAACGTTGGGAACCAGCGAGCGGCAGATGAAAAAAATTGTTTATCGCCAAGTCCGGGTGTTGAGTTTTTGGGGAATACTTTCAGGCTTGATATTAAGTGCTGCAACCGTGTTCTTAATTGTTCCTTTTGGTATACGGGCTTTATCAGGTGACATGATCATAGACGGCGCCATATCCCCATCGTATTCTCCGTTAATCTTCACAGGGGCGGGACTGTTTTCATTCATCACGGCATTGATTAGCAGCATGAAACCGTCCAAAATTGCAAGTTTGGTATCACCTGTTGAGGCTTTGCGCTTTTCCGGGGTAAATACTTCAAAGAAAAACAGCAGCAGAACATCCCGCGGTAATAAAGTTTTCAAAATGGCAATCAGCAATGTTTTTCGGAACAAAAAAGGAACGATATTGGTACTTGCTTCGTTATTTTTAGGAATCAGCCTGTTTGTAATTGTGAATGGAATACTGGCAGGATTGGATGCTTCTTATCTGGCAGACGAATATATGGACGATGATATTGTGATTGAAGTAAGTCAGCAAACAAACCTCGATGATAACATTCTGGCCGGTTTACAGGCCGCTCCTGATGTGCAGGAAATATCCTATACGACCAAACTTTATGAACAGTGGTTTATTGACACCGACAATATTCTTGAAAATTACATTAACGATTTTTGTGGTACTGGTACGGTTCCGCAGGAAGCCATTGAGCAGTATGCTGATGGAAATAAGTATCAGACGTATGTGTTCGGGATTGGGGAGCAGGACTTTAACAAAGCTGCTTCATTGATAAGCAGTCCCCTTGAATATGAGGATTTTTGCAATGGGGAAACAGCTTTTTTTGCATCCGCAACTATCGTGCCTTATGAGGGGACTGCAATTAGTGGGACAGTCCAGCTACCACTAAATGGTGAAAATTATACCCTGAATATTGCCCCGTACTATTTGCCTGCCACATTCAGGGAGGATGGAAAAACGCTCATTGCACCTAATATTTATGTCAGTCAGAAATGGTTGGAACGGATTGGGGTTGCCGGAAAAATTAACAGAATCACTTTACAAACTGATAGTTCAGAGCAGGCCCTTGATGCCGTTAATACCATGTTAGAAAATTACAGCGGAATTACTGTTACATCAAAGGTTGAGAAAATCAATGAACTTAAAGCCAGTTTCAGCGGGATCACTTTCTTGGGAAATGCAATCAGTGTTATTTTGTTGGGAATCGGTTTAATGAATTTTATCAATATGATGTATGTGAGTGTAAATAGCAGAAGTAAGGAGTTGGCGGTCCTTGAAAGCATCGGCATGACCAAAAAGCAAATATGTAAGATGCTGCAAATCGAGGGAAACACTTATGCCATCATCACAGCAATATTGATTTTCACGTTGGGAAGCGCGGTATTGTATGGAGCTTTTCAAGCTGTAAAAGTGCAAGCATCCTACGCAGTATTCACTTATCCATTCTATCAAATAGCTATATCGCTGGCTATTGTGATAATTATATGCAATTTGGTTCCTGTTCTCGTTTATAAGGCGGAGGATAATCATAGCATCATTGAACGATTGAGGGTAAATGAATAAAGTTTCTTATATTTTGCATATCTGCTCGATCGGATTAAGATCAGGTGAATGTGGCGGGAGGCATTCCGGCTTTTCTATTATACATTAAAGCAGAGTATATGGATGCTGTTTTGTCATATCTTCGAGACAAATATGGGGCAATAGAAGACTGTTTATTAAAGAAAGATATCTTAAAAACAGAGATTGAAATGTTAAAGAGAAAATTATCATACAGCGGGAAAGAGTAAAGAAAGACGCTTGACGTGCTAAAGCTGAACCGCATAAAATGAAAGTTTTCACTTGCATTTTATGCGGTCAGGCAGAAAAAAGAAATAACGATCTGATCAGCCTTTTGGAAAGCAAATTCCAAAACCGCACCGAAATTGTTCGCGGCGGCAGTGTGGTGATCGAAGCGATCAGCATATCGGAACGATGGATTAAAGGAGCTTTTCTCCGTTTTCCTGCATCTTCATGGCGCGGACTTTGCAGGAGAGTCCGAACAGGTTGATGAAACCTTCTGCGTCATGGTGGTCATACATATCGCCCGTGGTGAAGGAAGCGATGCTCTCATTGTAGAGTGTATACGGGGAAGTGGTGCCTGCTTTGATGATGTTGCCTTTGTAGAGCTTGAACTTCACTTCACCGGTCACGTATTTCTGGGTGGATTCAATGAAAGCCTGGATCGCTTCACGAATCGGGGTGAACCATTTGCCTTCATATACGATCTGTGCGAATTTATTGCCCAGATCCGCTTTCAGAGCGTATGTATCACGGTCGAGGATCAGCTCCTCCAGCTGCTGATGTGCTTCGTAGAGGATGGTTCCGCCGGGTGTCTCATAGACGCCGCGGGACTTCATGCCTACCACACGGTTTTCCACGATATCAATGATGCCGATGCCGTGTTTGCCGCCCAGTTCGTTTAAGGTGGTGATGATCTCGGATACTTTCATCTTCTTTCCGTTTACGGAAGTGGGGATGCCTTTTTCAAAAGTCATGGTAACGTACTCGCCCTCTTCGGGAGCCTTCTCGGGAGTGGTACCCAGAACAAGCAGGTGCTCGTAGTTGGGTTCGTTGGAAGGATCTTCCAGCTCCAGGCCTTCGTGGCTGATATGCCAGAGGTTACGGTCGCGGCTGTAGCTTGAGTCGGCGGAGAAGGGCAGATTGATACCGTGCTGTTTGCAGTATTCAATCTCGTCTTCACGGGAATTCATCGTCCATTTCTCATTTCTCCAGGCAGCGATGATCTTTAAGTCGGGCGCCAGAGCCTTGATGCCCAGCTCGAAACGGATCTGGTCGTTGCCTTTGCCGGTTGCGCCGTGGCAGATAGCGGAGGCGCCTTCTTTGCGGGCAATCTCTACTAATTTCCTGGCTATCACGGGACGCGCCATGGATGTGCCGAGAAGGTATTTGTTCTCATATACGGCATGCGCCTGTACGCAGGGCATGATAAATTCGTCACAGAATTCGTCCGTAAGGTCTTCGATGTAGAGTTTGGATGCGCCGCTGGACAGTGCCCGCTCTTCTAATCCGTCAAGTTCCTCGGCCTGTCCGCAGTTGCCGCATACGCAGATTACTTCATAATCAAAATTTTCCTTTAACCAGGGGATGATCGCTGTGGTATCAAGTCCGCCTGAATAAGCAAGAACAACTTTTTCTTTCATGGTAAGATCTCCTTTGTCTTGTCTCTTTACTTTTATCTTAAAACAATATACAGCATAGCGATGGAGATTGCAAGCGCGATTTTATGCATTTTTTAAAGCAAATACGTCTCGCTTTTATGCAAAAAGTAGAATAATGTATGAATATTATGCAAAAATGGTGAATTTTTATGCGTCGAGCGTTTTTTAGTGATTTCTATTTAAATGCGTGCTATACTATTGCAAGAAAGTCAAAAGGGGTGTGGCGGCCTTTTTTGTGATCGGGAAGCAGTAAAATATGCAGAATATAAGAAAAAATAAAGGTTTTATTGCATAATATACAGAAAAGATGTATTATTATGCAATATGGCGGCGGAGATGACCTGCGCGCAGATTTTGCCGGAAGTCAGAAACCGGCCGGAACAACAGGAGGAAGAGATGATCAAAGCAGGAATTATAGGAGCAACGGGATATGCGGGCGCTGAACTGGTGAGACTTCTTACAGGCCATAAGGAGGTCGAGATCAAATGGTACGGCTCTCGCAGTTATGTGGATCAGAAATATGCATCTGTCTATCAGAATCTTTTTCAGATCGTGGACGATGCCTGTATGGATGATAATATGGAAGAACTGGCCGGACAGGTGGATGTGATTTTTACGGCGACGCCGCAGGGGTTTTGCGCTTCCATGCTGAATGACACTGTTTTGGCGAAGGCGAAGATCGTGGATCTGAGCGCGGATTTTCGGATTAAGCAGGTACCGGTTTATGAGAAATGGTACGGGATAGAGCACAAGTCTCCGCAATACATAGAGGAAGCGGTGTACGGCCTGTGCGAAATCAACAGGGAGGATGTGAAGAGGGCCAGGCTGGTGGCCAATCCGGGATGTTATACGACCTGTTCGATTTTGACGGCATATCCGCTTATTAAGGAGGGCATGATCGATCCGGACAGCCTGATCATTGATGCCAAGAGCGGTACGTCAGGTGCCGGACGGGGCGCCAGGGTGCCGAATCTGTACTGTGAGGTGAATGAGAATATCAAGGCTTACGGCGTGGCAGGCCACAGGCATACGCCGGAGATCGAGGAGCAGCTGGGCTATGCGGCAGGCAGAGAGATCCTGGTGAATTTCACGCCCCATCTTGTGCCGATGAACAGGGGAATTCTGGTGACGGAGTACGCGAAGCTGCTTCCGGTAAAAAGGGCGGATGGGCAGGAATCCCTGCCGACATACGAAGAGATCAGGGCCGTATACGATCGGTACTATGCGAAAGAGAAGTTTGTCCGCGTTCTGGAAAAGGGCGTCTGTCCGGAAACGAAATGGGTGGAAGGCAGCAACTATGTGGATATCAATTTTGTGATCGACGAGCGGACGGGCCGGATCATTATGATGGGCGCGCTGGACAATCTGGTGAAGGGCGCAGCGGGTCAGGCGGTACAGAATATGAATCTGCTGTTCGGGCTGCAGGAGAATACGGGGCTTATGATGATGCCGTGTTTTCCGT
>VSOD01000305.1 GCA_009774655.1 Lachnospiraceae bacterium | reverse complement strand
AGGCATCCCCGCTCTCCTTAAACCAGTCCACATGATAAGACTGCTTCATCCGCTCCACCATCGCTTTTTTCATAATGGACTGGATGTCGGAGGGGCTAAAGAGCTTACTCTTCACGCTGGCCGCCTTCGCCACCCAGAATTTACCGTCCTTCGGTATGTAATCGCCCCAGGGCAGAGCCTTCGTCCCCTGAAAAAGCTCTTCGAAAGTCTCCGCGTGAAAGCTGCCTGCCTTGATCAGTACACGCTCCGCCGTCCTGAGAAAAATATTGGCACGGCAAAGCGCCAGCGCGTCCCCGGTAAAAGTGACACGCCCGTCTTCCACCGCCGTGACCTCATATCCAAGATCCGCAATCTCCCTTTTTAATACTGCTTCCAGCCCGAAATGACAGGGCACGATATATTCTAATCTGTCCATAGGTTCCTCTTATCCGTATTGTTCTTCCCACACTGCCGAAATGCTCCGCGGCCCGTAACGTTTATTGTATCTCAAAATGCATCAAATAACAATCTCAAAACGCAGAAAGCGATACAGTCAAACCGACCATACCGCTTTCCGCTTAAGAGACGCCGTCGTCTCATGCGCTCTTAATAGTTGTTCTTCTGATTGTCCTGCGCGTTGCTTCCGGAACTGTTCTTAGAACTGTTCTTCTGACTGTTCTGGCTGTTCTGGCTGTTGCTGTTCTTGTCCTGCTGCTTGTCGTTCTGAGAATTCTGGTTATAATCATTCTTAGACATCTCAAATACCTCCTGATTGATTTTTTGTTACAGGAATAGTATTGCAGCCTTTCCGGCAAAATATACACACATTCTATAGGATTTTTAGATTATTTTTTATCCCGGATCAGTCTGACCACCAGCGTCACGATCAGCACCGCTATAATGACCGGTGCAAAAATATAGAGCAGGGAACTTACCAGCCCGATCACCACCACCGCGATCACCACAATGATCAGCATCACCAGCCATCCCGGCAGCATGACTCTTTGCACGCTGCCTGTCCGGCCGCGTCCGTCGTCCCGGACTTCTCCCGCCACTTCCTCGTCATACTCATAATCGGAACCGTAAGCGGTGCCCGCGCGTTTACCGGCATCCACAATGCTTCTGGCAAGCAGTCTCGGATCTCCCAGCTGCGCAAGCACTTCCGCTTCCGTCTTCCCCCTGCGGATCTCCGAATCGATATATTCTCTGTAATATCTTACATGCTCTGCCACCTGCCCGGCCGACATGCCGCCTGCCAGTGCATGCTGCAGCTTCGTGATAAATTCTTCCCTGTTCACTTCCTGTATCCTCCGTAAAACCTGTTAAACACCAAATCTTATCACTGTCCATGTCTGCCATTGTAACACACTCTTTTCCGGTTTTCTACCATTTCACTCTTTTTTATCCCTACACGGTCATGCCGTCCTTCACCTCTGCAAACGGCCCGGCCGTCACATGTGCCTTCTTTGCCCCGAAATAGTCTTCGTCGAAGACGATATCGCTTCCGTCCGGATTCTCATAACGCTGTTCCGGCTCGAAGGCCATACCCAGCGTCTCCGTGGTGATCAGTTTCTCTTCGCCCGACGGCAGGAATTCACCCAGATTGGTGTACAGCTTCCATCCGCCCTCTTCCTCTTTCAGTTCCAGCCTGATGGCATGTTCCGTATCCACGGTATAATCTTTCTCTTTCACACATGGCTTCGCCCCGTTAAAGTAACGGTTGCCGCCCGTCCATACCGGAAGCGGGATATAATACCGGTCGCTGGGCGCAGAACCCATACCGCAGTAGCCGTCGAATTCCTTCTCCCACTCTTCATAAGTCTGGTAATCGTCATACGGCTTCGTGCCCGCCGTGGTATTGAAATCGTCCCATACCTTCTCGGTCACCATCTCCTCGATCTCTTTTAAGAATGCCGGAACCTCCTGCTGCACGAACACATTATTATAGAAGCGCATGTCACCGTGCAGGATCGTCATGAAGCCCGCCACCTCCGTGCGGTGCGGCACATGATAAGGGGTATAGCGGGGAGACTGCATCGTCTTTGCGCCGTTGTTCACACCGGTTCCTACAGCGGCCATGGATCCGGCGATCAGGTTATGTACCACAGCCACACCCTGCGTCGGCATCTTAAAGGCTCTTTTTGAGAGCAGCAGGTTGTGATCCACCAGCGTAGGGCCGTGAGACACTTCGATGAAGATATCCTCTCCGATGGCTTCCGCCGACTTCGCATCTTTGGTCATAAGGTGATCGAAAGGTATCGTATTGTCATGGAACAGATTCTGTGTCACACGGGTGCCCTGCGCCTGCCAGTCAAGCCACAGACCGCGGGTGCAGTGATGGAAATGATTCCGTCTGATGATCACGTCGATGGCCGCGTGCATCTTGATTCCGCCGATCTCCGCGCCCGCCAGATTCTGACGGTTGTTGATATGGTGGATATGGTTATCCTCGATCACGGAGAATACGCCGCCCAGATGACCCACGATACCGGTCTGGCCGCAGTCATGGATATTGCATCTGCGGACGATATGGGAGCCGATCCGCTCCTTCGTCCAGCCTTCCCGCTGTGCCTGACAGATGCAGTCACGCTCTGTCTGCGTGCCGTCTTTGAATTTCCATTTCAGCCACTTATTGTCGTTCTCCGGCTGCAGATATTTTCCCAGAGAGATGCCGCTGCACTTGGAAAGGGAGACATCACAGTCCTCGATGATCCATCCTTTGGACCAGTGCGGCCCGATCATGCCTTCCTGATAAGCCGTCGGCGGCGCCCACTGGGTCGCGGCCTTGGTCACCGTAAAGCCGGAAAGCGTAATATAACCGATACCCTCCTGCTCCGGATAGAAGCAGTTACGGCGCACATTGATCTCCACCTTCTCTTTGCAAGGGTCAAACTCCTGGAAATTAGCGTAGATGACCGTCGCATCCTTCGCCGTATCCTGCTCCGCGAACCATGTATAGACCGTAAAGTCAGGATCCCACGAAGCCATATAGCGGACCGGCTGCTTCACCTGTTCGAGAGCCGTCACCTCATACATGGCCTTGTCGTTCAGGTACACTTCTCCGGTATGCGCGATAAAGGAAGCGATAAACCAGTCCCCGCTGACAAGCGTGGTGAAGGGATTGTACTCCCCGAACAGGCTGTTGGGCACAACGG
This sequence comes from Lachnospiraceae bacterium, assembly GCA_009774655.1. Taxonomy (GTDB): domain Bacteria; phylum Bacillota; class Clostridia; order Lachnospirales; family Lachnospiraceae; genus UBA3282. Next base: position 2,264 of record VSOD01000305.1, on the reverse strand, counting down.
CCTTCCACACACTGCCTTCCACATGCTCCCACTGCGTTACCGGCTCCGCCCCGGTGATTACCGCCGCTCCCTTTTCCTCCGAACGGTACACGATGGGCGCCTCCTGTGTTCCCCCGTTTCTGGGATCTACCGCCTCTCTGTAGACACCCGGCGCCACGATGACCTCATCACCGGGCTGCGCGATCCGCGCCGCCTCCTGAATTGTCTTAAAAGGACGCTGCCTTGTGCCGTCGCCGCTGTTTGCCACGGCTGCCGCTACATAATACTGCATAGATTTTTCCTCCATTCTGTCATGATTTCGTTTGCTTTCGCTGCCTTGTCTGCTCTCTTTTTCTCTCTATCTATAATGTATCCTATTGGGACGGTAATATTTTTACAGATCAGGATATTTTTTAACAAAACAGGATGCAAAATGAAGAATGTAAATCCTGTCAGTAGAGCGTCCGCTGCTGCTCTCTCCGGTACGCTGTCGGCGACTGCCCTTTTTTCCGCCTGAACACAAGACTGAAATGGCTGACGCTGCCAAAATGCAGATGATCGGCGATCTCGCTGATCTTCCGGTCGGAAAAGCGCAGCATATTGCAGGCGGCCTCCAGCTTCTTGTCGATGATATATTCGGTGATAGGAATCCCTTCATACTGTTTAAAAAGCTTCTGCAGGTATTCTTTGGAAACCCCCACGTCTGCCGCCAGCTCATCAATGGATATCCGTTCAAAGCGTCTGGTGACGATCGCCCGTTTGCATTCCTCCACATGCCGGTTTAAGGCGGAGCCCTTCCGCTTCCTGTCGCGGACGATCCGCGCAAACTGCAGATAGCCCTCCCCCAGTACGGCATGCATTGCCTGAATATCCCTGCAGGCCGCTATCCTTTTTAAGAACAGATCATTGTACAGGAATGCCTCCTTGGAGCTGATCCCGCCCTCGATGGCCGCCCTTGCCGCAAGCGAAATACCCGTCACCATCATGTACTCTTCGCTCTTTTTGACATCCTCCAGTATGATCGGGTGCGGCAGTGCAATGTCGTCTATGTGCTTCTTTAAATAATCCACGTCCCCTTCCCGTATAAAGGTGTAGAGCTTCTCTTCCTCATGATAGGTGTGGTTTTGCTGGAAGGCTTCCATCTGCCACACCTCCTCCGCCATGGATTCCTGATCAGTCACGCCGCAGGGTGCGGCTTTCTCTTCTCTGCCGTTCTCTTCTGCGGCTTCCGTCTCCCGTCCTGCCGCCTCCTTTTCGCTGTGCAGCAGAAACCAGACCACATTCCGCGCATCCTCCATGCGGCACGCCGGATACTCCTCCAGCCTGTTCCTGCGCAGGAAACGCCCCGCTTCCAGCGTCTGCAGCGGTCCGTAACAAAAAGGCCCCAGAATATAGATCCTGCCGCCCCGCCTGCACCCGTACAGCCCGATCGGCACCTGCTCATGATAGGGCAGAAATGCCTGGTCCGTCTCTTTTTCCTCCAGACGCTGCTGCAGCTTCTGAAACATCTGCCTGTCATATGCCGCTCCGGCCTTCTCCCCTTTGCCGAAACTGCTCTGCAGCACCCAGTCCTTTGTATACACGCTGACCGGCAGCCTGCTCAGTCTGTAGACCAGTTCCAATACCAATTCCTCCTCCATCTTTGCCCGCGATCCTTTCTGTCCTGCCCGCTTACGGCCCGGACCATCCTCCGTATTCTTATCTTGTTCCCCGGCCTTATCCGGCGCTTTACCCTGTCAGTATTGTAGCATAAATACAACATCATGTACCCGGAATTTTTACAGCCACTAGTTTTCCCAAAGGTCTTGTTTTTGCAAGGGAGATATGACAAAATATGATTTGCAAAAAACTCTAACCTCAGGTTATAGTTTTCCGGCAGACAGTAAAATCGTCAGACAGTAAAACCGTTATACAACAAGGGAGCACTTACGGCAATGAGTCAGTACATGTCCATCGGGAAGGTATCAAAACTGAAGAATGTGAGCATCAAGTCGCTGCGCTACTATGACCAGATCGGCATCCTGAAGCCGGCTTTCGTCAATACGGAGACGAACTACCGCTACTATACGGAAAGCCAGCTCTATCTGCTGGATGCGATCACCGTCTGTATCAAACTTGGCATCCCCTTAAAGGATCTGAACAATTACGTGAACAAAGATTCCATCAATCTGCAGAAGCTGCTCTACGACGGCAAGATCCTGGCAGAGCAGAAGATCATGGAGATCCATAACTGTCTCGGCACCCTGCAGGAGACGCTGCAGAAGATGGGCAGCTCTGTCACCGGC
>VSOD01000304.1 GCA_009774655.1 Lachnospiraceae bacterium | reverse complement strand
GCTCAAAAAACAGGCAGTCTGATTGCTGCTATCAGGAAAGAACAAAATCGCACGCAGCAGGATTTAGCGAATGAATTAGGAGTATCAAGTGCAGCTGTTTCAAAATGGGAACGGGGAGTTTCCCATAGTTAAAGATACCACACCAGACATAACAACACCACGCTTATACGGAACTTGGCACACCCCAAAAAACATACAGAAAGCCCCCATAAGCAACAAGGTTTGCTTTTATGGGGGATTTCTTGTTTTAATCGTCTTTTTTGAAATTATTCAACAGTTTCAATAGAATCCACAATACTCATTTTTGCAATAGAATGCAGAGGAATTGCAGTTGCAAGTAGGCAAGCTACAATAGAGATAATTGCAGCTTCAACAATCGCCACAACCGGGACAGCGACAAGCTGTAAAGCGTCTGTCTGCGCTGCTCCGACAAAGATACAGCAGATATAACCAAGCGCTGCCCCGATCACTGACGCAAGGATACCGTAATAAGCGCCCTCCCACAGAAACGTTTTATAAAGGCTTGCAGCACTCATTCCAATAGCCCGCTGCATCCCGATTTCACCGACACGGGTATGGATATTGCTATAAACGGTGTTGATAATGTTCAGGATGCCAATAATACCGATAAAGATAATAAGCACCCAGCACAGCATTTTGATCTGTTCAAAACTTTCCATCATCTCATTGCTGCTTTGGAGATAGGAAAGCCAATGTGTTCCTGGATAATTGCTGCACCAGCTATCCAACCAGCTTTCAAAGGTATCTGTATCGGCGTTATCCTGTAATGTAGGATAGACTTCTGAATAACTGTCATTTCCGAGCAGTAAACAGTATATTTCGTCATTCACGATGAGTTGAACACCATTCGTAAAGCCATCATTATTGATTGTGATTGCTGTATCGATCAATCCTAATACACGAAGTGTTCTGTCCCCCAGTTGAATGGCATCCCCTATGGCAAGCTCAGTCTGTTGAAACGTCGTATCTCCATAAGAAAAAGCAATGGGATTTTTTACAAGGCAGCCTGTTCCATCCTTTAAAGCTTGTTTATCCTGATCGGACAGGTTAGGAGCATAGATTTGTAATTGTGCTTCATCCACATTTACAAGCTGCAAGGTTTCATGGCTCTGTACGGAAAGATCAGTTTCAAAGGGCAGTATATCACCGGCACCTGGCATAAATACAGAAAGCCGTGTAGTGGAAACACTTTCTACTGCGTCATTTTCCGTTAATGTTTTTACGGCTTCTGATGGGATGCCAACGGTTTCATTTGTAACTGCATAGTCGCTGAAATACATGTCCTGAACGGAACTGCTGGCATCAAGCAGCCCTGTAAAGTTCTGCAAGGCAACAAATACGGTAATACTCATAACCAAAGACAGAATGGTAACTGCTGTTCTTCCACGCCCTCGTTTTAGGTTGAGCCTTGCATAATAGGCTTCAAAATTACGTATGTTGCGGTTCCTTTTTATCCTGCGTTTGATTTTAACAGTCTGCCCCGACATAGCAACAGTAGGAGATACATGGGATGCGTACCGGGCAGCAGGAAAGGCAGCTAGCAGAGCAAACAGAAGTATGACTGCGATACTGGCAAAGAGCATCGGTAGTTTTACCGTACTGGCGGTGTTGATTGCAGAGTTCAATTCGGAAGTGCTGTTTGCCATGAACAGATCGGGATTGAGAAGCCCCGTAGCCACAATCAATACACCTTTTGCCGACAATATACCGAGCAGCAATCCGATAGGAATACCGGCTCCACAGAGAATCAAAAGCTGCAAAGAAACCAAACGATAGATTTGCCCTCGTTCTCCACCAATCGCACGAAGTGTTCCGTATTCTTTGATGCGTTTTGTGATAGAGATTTTCAGAATGTTGTAGATTACCAGCCCAGCCGCCAGCAAGACCAGCACACCCACCAAAATACACGCCGCAGTCATAAATGAAAATCCCGTACCGGTATCGCTGTCTGCCGCTTCATCATAGGAAATACCAATAGCGTCAAGCAAAACCCAGTTATATTGGATATACCGTTCATCCACGTTCAAATCTTCTGCGAGAGCATAAATGATGCTTTGAAAATTCTGCTTGTCATAAGTCTTAAAATCTATGGAATAAAGCAGATACTCTTTTGGCAACAGTTCTTCTGCGGTTCCCTCCCCGACAATCCCCTCAACCGTACCAGATGCGTAGCCGATATAGCTGCTTTCCAGAATGCCCGTCAATACAAAATCAGCAGAATATTCTAACTCTGACAGCGATCCATCCATAACGGAAACACTCAAATCCAGAGAAAGGGTATCGCCAATTACAGCGTCCAATCCAAGATATTGAAGCGCATCCTCCGACAGGGCAATCTCATTCGCTTCCTCTGGTAATCGTCCCTCTTTTACGTTTCCGATTGCCGGGTACATAGATAATGCGTTATCGTGATATTCCCGAAGATATAAAGATAAACTACTGTTGCCTAATGGTGTGCTGCCGATAAAGATCGTATCGCCTACATCATATAGGCGAGCATCTTCATGCAGCCTTTGTGCCTGTTCCTTGCCAAGCTGATGAAAGGTTGCATAACGGTTTCCGTTCAGACCCGCCGCCTGCTGAATACGCATGGATTGCAATATACCAATAGACTGACCGATCACTGTCGTCATAATCGTGGACATGATAACTGCAACCAAGATCAGGATTGCCGTGATTTTCTGTGCTTTCAGTTCTTTCCATGCAAGAGCTAAATAAGATTTCATCTTGCTGTCACCTCCGAAAGAACACCGTCCACAATTACAAATTGCCGGTCTGCCATTCTTGCAATGCGGCTGTCGTGAGTGATGATAACCAGTGTTTTGCCCATCTTTTTCCATACGCTTTGAAGCATTTCCATAACCTCACCTCCGCTTTTGCTGTCCAGATTTCCTGTCGGTTCATCAGCAAAAATAATATCCGGCTTTGCGATCAGGGCGCGTGCAATCGCTACACGCTGTTGCTGACCGCCGGAAAGTTCATGGGGCAAATGGGTCATCCGTTCACGAATACCTAACAAATCCGTAAGCTGATTTAGATATACTTCGTCCGGCTGCTTTTTGTCCAGAAGCAGGGGCATGATGATGTTTTCTTTTGCGGTCAGCACAGGGAGAAGATTGAATTGCTGAAAGATAAATCCGATGCGCTGACGGCGAAATGCGGACAATTCTTTGTCATTGAAACGATAGATGTCTTTCCCATCGTATGTCAGACTGCCGGAAGTCGGCTTGTCCAGTCCAGACAGCAGGTGGAGCAAGGTACTTTTGCCGCTGCCAGATGGCCCCATAATAGAGATAAAATCGCTGGATGCAATTTCAAGGTTGACTTTATCCAACGCAACAACACGGTTCTCGCCGCTGCCGTAAATTTTCGATAATTCTTTTGCTTCAATATTCATAAAAAACACTCTCCTTATCCGTGATATAAGGAGAGTGTAAAACATAAATCTCAAAAAACGCTCAAGGTTTCTGATTTATTTGAAAAGAAGCAACAGCCGTTGCACCATAACCTTTTTTGTTTTCTAGTGTAAGCGTTCCTCCATGTTTCAGACATAGTATCTGACTGCTGTATAACCCCATGCCAAAGTGTGCGGAATCTTCTTTCATTTTTCCAAACGGTTTCGGGCCGCTCTGTATTAACTCCACTGGATAACCTGGGCCATCATCTGTAACTGATAGATGCAAAAAGTTCCTTTTCTGCTCCACAAGAATTGTGATTTTACTTTTTGCAAACCGGGCTGCATTTCCAATCAGATTTTCTGCAACAGTTAAAACCATTCCATGATCTAATAGTATCGTCCCCTTATCAGGTGTGGACACGGACAGTTCTAATGCTCCTGCAAAAATTTTAGCTGTTTCCTCTAATTCAGAATGTAGCAGAGAATAGGAACACTCACTTATCCTCACCGGCATTTGTCCTAATCGCTGGATGCTACTCATAGCTTCTACGTACTGTTCAATCCGTAATGTGTAGTTTTCCAATCTGTCAATAGCTTGTTCATCTGCTGTGCCCTGCCGCAGCAATTTTACAGTCCCCTTTAAAACCGTAATTGGATTGCGTAAGTCATGGGAAAAGGCGGCATTTAGCCTTTTGCGTTCCTCTGCCTGCCGCCATAGTTCCTGATTCGATTTCAGAAGTTCTTCACGCATAGTATCAAAGGCGGTGCAGAGCTGCCCCAATTCATCATCAGAATGGACAGGCATAGAAAAGTCAAGGTCATGGTTCCGAATCCGTGAAATCCCATTCTGTAACGTGGAGATTGGCTGTTTCAATTTGATATGATAATATAATATGCCGGATAGAGCCAGCCCGCCCATAGGGAGAACAATGCAGGACACAATTTGAATGATACCAAGCATGGACAATATATTTTGCTGTGCCTCCGTGGGTGCCTCCAGTTTAACGATGGAACCGTCTGCTAAAATTTCTATTCCACCAGAAGGAAAGAAGCTGCTGATTGAATTGCATATCATAAAGACTAAGCCTAGCAGCAGGAGCGCCACCAAAACACAGGAAGCAGATAGGACGAGAAAAGTTTTCTTTAATTCCATATTTTTCAGACGTGCCACCGATAACCACACCCCCAAACTGTATCAATATAACTGTGAAGCGTACAAGCAGCCAGCTTCGCCCGGATTTTCCTGATATGTTCCATGACAGTATCACTGTTACCCTCACCGTCAAGTCCCCACACCGTTTCATAAATCCGTTCCCGGTCAAATACCTGTCCGGCATTCAGCGAAAGCAGCTCCACAATATCAAATTCCCTTTTTGATAAAGCAACAGATTCACCTGCGACTGTGACGGTTCGGGCTGAATAATCAATCGTCAGTTCACCAAAGAAGCGAATTGTCGCTTTATTCCTGTGTCGCTGCTCCCTCCTCAGATGTGCGGCAACTCTCGCCCCTAATTCGTCCAGATCAAAAGGCTTAATGATATAATCGTCGGCACCTGCCTGAAAGCCGATGATTTTATCGGCAGATTCGACCCTTGCCGTCAAAAAAAGAATGGGGCAAGTAATAAGCCCCCGAATTTTCTGACAAAGGGTCAATCCGTCTATGTCCGGCATATTGATGTCGAGCAGGATTAAATCGGGCTGTCTTGCTAATTTTTGAAGTGCTTCATTTCCGCAATAAGCGGTCAACACCTCATATTGAGAAGAAAAATAACTCGCCATCATATCTACAATTCCCGGTTCATCATCAACAATAAGAAGCCTTTGTTTCATGCTATCATCTCCATTTGCAATTCATAATATTTATCGTAACAGCCAAATCTCAAAAAACGCTCAAACTTTTGCCGTCAGGAAAGTATAAAATCAATAGACTGATAAATTTATTATAATATTACTCTGCTGATACAGCCAGTCCGTAAATTC
>VSOD01000303.1 GCA_009774655.1 Lachnospiraceae bacterium | reverse complement strand
TTAACAATGGATGAATATTCTCAACCAGATAAATCATGACCACCATAAGAAATGCCAGCGTGACCGCAACACTTCTATTTATGTACAGACTGACAGCAAACATCAGAAGACCGACAAAAGCGATCACCAGGGTGCCGATCAATACCGTCAGGCCAAGCAGTTCCAGCGGTGAAAATCTCTGCATCGCTTCATAGGAAAAAGCGAACAAAAGCCGATACGCCTCCGAACCACCTGTTAATGCCAGGGTATGATACAGCTTTCCCCATTCCAGTGTATACTCACAAGATCCAGCCAGTAAAAGCATGGGAAAGAGCGCGTTTACAGCCATAAGCAAAAAGGCCTGCGCGAAGATCACGCTGATCTGTCCTGCTGCCCATCTCATCCTACCTGTACGAATCACCTGATACATGTTTTTGTTCTGCATAAATGGAACGTCTGAAAAAAAGTAAACAATCCCAACCATAAACAACAGCAAAAAGAAAAGATTCGACGAAAGAAACGGAAATACCCATGGTGACGCACCACACTCCATATCCTTTGAAGCACGTACAACGGGACGCATGTACAGATACAGGATAACGCCCTGCAAAAATACCACGCTGTAAGTTCTGGAACAAAACACCCGCTCCGTAAGCGCCTGCCGGAAAAAGCGACCATATAACATTCTGCTCATATCCTCCTTTTCAGCTGCCATATGCCTGCAAGGCCAAGGAGCAGCCATGCCGCTCCTCCTTGTGCAAGCGCCCATGTGAACATCTTAAAATCGCTGTTCCATATATTGTATCTTGCGTCGAAAATCACACGGGGATCAAATGCCGCCACTCTTCGAAAACTGTCTGCACCAAATTCAGTCAATACCTGATAAAGCAGGACCGGTACAGAATATACGAGCAGCTTATTTGATAAAAAAAGGGAACAAAACGCTGACGCCATCGACAAAATACCCGCCAGCATCCCCCACTGTATTCCATAAAGTAAAAACCACAGCAGATAATGTCCATGCGCCAAAAAGTAACGATAACCGCCAAACTGCAATATGTATTCCGCCATTCCTTCGTCCAGCCAGGGCATATTTACCGCACAACATACGGCAAAGCAGGTGATACCGATCCCCATTGCCAGCACGGAAGATATAAAAATGACAAGCATTTTAGAAAAGACATAGCTTCTCAGGTTGCCGCGGATCACCAGATATCTGGCATAATTATATTCCAGTTCCTCGGTAAAAGCGGTTGCATATGGAATAGCTGCCAGAGAAAAAGTCAACAAAAATCCGGCATCATAAGACGACAGCAATACAGCCGCCAAAACCGAATCCCCCATATGCCCCATTCCGTCATTCGCCGATAAAAACAGAATCAAAACAATTCCCGAAACAGAAAAATAGAATTCCTTTTTGCCAAACAGGCGGCCGACCTCTGTTCGAACATATGCCTGCCGTTTTTTCACTGAATAAACACCTCCGTCCCGTCTGTCGCATCAACAAACATATATTGTGTATATTCATATGCCTCACCGGTGTCACTGTCCTTTCCTGCCTCCTGCACTTCAAACAGCCATACGATCTTTACATCATAGGTACTGTCCGCCGTTTTCACCGGCATCTTGTATAATTCTGCACGCTTCACGGTATAGGAAGGCCCCACGATATCTCCGTATTTCTTCGATACGGTTTGCACGATCGTATCAAGATCCAGCAGACTTACGGCTTCGCCCGGCTCAGAAAAGGAATATAGCCGCGAGACATCCAGTCTCTCTATTCCGTTCGCGGAACACAGCACCTGGATCGGCCGATTCCCCTCTTCGTCTTCCGGAAAATCCTGACTGCCAAAGTATATGGGAAGCCCTTCCTGAAGCTGGACTGCTGTATAAAAATAGCAGTCATCCTCCACTCCCCAGGAAATCCCTTCTGTGCTTACGGTTTCACCCGTTTTATCAAGGAGCATGAATTCTTCCGCCATGGTCTCATGGTCCAGTGCAAAGTAATCATATGCGACATCTTCAAGCTGATAACCCGCGTCGCGGATGCTCTTTAGCACATTTTCAAACAGCATCTGCGGGTCGCCGGCTTCCAGTACAGTGTCTTTTGCATAACGTTCCGTATTATTATGAGAATAGAGGCGGAATGCTCCATTGATCTTCTCAAATACCGGCGTATGGCTGTATGTCAAATTTGAGCTGATATTCAAAAAAGTATCGTCATCATAATCAGCCCGATAGCACGGAAATTCGATGCCGTCCTCCCCCGATCCGGTGTCGTTCTGCTCCTCCACTACCGTCCTGCCCGCTGCAAACACTGCTTTGGCTTTTTCTATATCCGGCCGCTGAAGTGTCGCCGACGTTCTGTGCAGGTTCTCCATGTCTGCCTCTTTAGAAATCCGCACATCCATATCAAAACACACGCCATCTATGGTTTCCTCAAACCTCTCCGGGAACACCTGTCCGGAAACAGCATTTTCTGTCTGCTCTGTTTCCTCTGTCCTGATTTCGTTGTCCATCTCTGTCACGGGCTCTGGCTGTTCTTTCGCACAACCCGCACAGGTCAGGCATGATAATGCTGTCACTAAAATAATGCTTTTCTTCACTTTCATAAATACTCCATCTCCTTTTTTGCAGTTTATTTGTAGAGTATAGGACACCCTGTCCAAAAGTGGTCTGTTATGTCCGTAAACCCCGGGTTTTATGTCCGCGAATCTCCCGTAACATAAAAAAAGAAGCCATCCTGGTACGTGGCTTCCTTCGTTTCGCGTGTTTCACTGAAAAAACAACATGACTGTTATTTTGAATTCCGTTTCACTAAACTGGTATTGCATGGTTCCGTTATACTTTTCCAGGGCGGCCTTTACACTCTGCATTCCCCAGCCGTGCTTTGTCTTGTCCTCTTTGTCCGTAACCAGCCTGCCCGTCCTTTCATCGATCAGTGGCCGGCTGGAGATCGTATTGTAGACCCGGATCACAAGAAACCGATGTACCCGGCATATTTTCAGACACACCTCTGCATTTTCTGTTGCTTTGCTTCCGTCGATCGCATTGTCCATCAAATTTCCGAGAATCGTACAGACATCATTTGTGCGGATGCCTGTATTTGACGGAAACTCCACATCCATGCTCACCTTTATTCCAAGCTGCTCCGCTTTTTGCTTTTTACTGCTGAGGAGCACGTCAATGATATCATTCCCCGTAAAACTTTTCAGCATAAGTTCCTTCATTGGTTCGCTGATCTGACTGATATATGTTCTTGCCTCATCCAGCCGTTGTGCAGCGATCATCTGATACAGGATGTTCAGATGATTGTTCAGATCATGATACAGCCTTGCATTGCTTTCATACAGATCGCTTACCATCTGATAGTTTTCCCGCAGCAGTTCATTTTGCATTTCCGCCATCCGGTTCCGGATTTTTTCGTTGCGGTTTTCCAGATAACTATAGACGATATAGATTCCCAGACCGCAGAGAACAACCGTCAACCCCCAGATACTGGACAATTCCACCATAAAAACGCTCTGTGATCGTTCTCGATAATATAAAAAGCCTAAAAAGGCGGCTCCCGTTATCAACAGTATACTTCTGTCATAATCGCTTCTTATGACCGGAATCAGCCACTTTTTCATTAAAACTATAAACGCAGTCATGACAGACTTTGCCAGAACGACCAGTCCTATTCTCTGCAGGGAGAATGTCATGATCGTATCACCATTTATGTTCCATCGGTCGCCAAGAGAGAGATAGAGACTGCTTACCAGCATGTCTGTGCTGCAGAAACAAAACGTATAAAACAGAGAAGCAGACAGGAGCTTTCTATAACTGACCCTGTAAAGGGCCCGTGCCACCATACTGCTTATGACCACAAGCTGCACAAGCGTAAAGGATGAATAGAGTACTATATTATTGATGAACAATACCCATGTCGCCATACACACTACATAGATATAATCCCAGTATATGCCGGCATTTTTCCGCTGCTCTTTAAACGCTTCCCAAAACAGCCAGGACAGTAATCCAATCTCGGTCAGACAGGCCACCCACTCAATAAACTCAGATAAGAATATCATACATACTCACTCCAATATATTACCATCCGGTTTTTGACTTCCTCCATCCTTGTGTGGCTCGCATGAAGGCACACGCCGTTGCTGAGCAGGATCTTGTCCTGCCGGATTCCTGTGATCTGTGCCAGATTAACGATACTGCCCCGTTCCACAAAAACAAAGTCTTCCGAATGGAGTTCTTTATATACATCCGAAAGACTCTTTCTTTCTTTTTTCACACTGCCATCTGTGCAGATGAACATCGCGTTCTTCCCGTCCTTCTGAATATAGATGATCTGTTTATGCATGATTTTTTCTATTTTTGTGGCTGTCTGTATCAGGTAGCTCTTATCAGCCTGGCTTTGCATCCGCTTTACTACGTCGTCCAAAGCCCGCGGCAGTTTTTCATCCAGACTGCTTTTTGGAATATAGCGAAAGATATCCAGTTCATAAGCATCCACGGCATATTTCAAATATGCCGTCACAAAAATGATGATAGCATCCGGCAGACAGCTCCTGACCTGCTCCGCAATCTTCATACCATCCGTATCCGGCATCTCAATATCACTCAGCACAAGATCGAAATATTTTCCTTCCTGAATGTCATATTTTAACAGATCGCTGCGGTCATAGGTTTCCAGCATCGCCATGATATTTTTTTCCTTAAAATAATTCTGCACCTTGTTCTTTATGTTCGCAAGCAGAGAACTGTCATCTTCACATACTGCTACATACAGCATTCTTACTCACTCCTGTCTGCCCCGTATTCTATCATGATATGGTTGCTCTCTTTATCCAAATAACAGTATTTGCGCTGAGCGGATCGACGCATCAACGAATCACCTCATAACGTAACCTCAAATAGGAGTTCTCCAAGATCACACATTCCTGCAGTTTCAGAACTCCTAATTGCGACAATTCACTTTGTGAAACCAGCGCCTTACCATCAATTAAGGTAAATGTGTCTTTGCCGTCTGCTCTATTATAACTGTTCCCATCCAAAATGTAAAACTGCCCATTGAGATTCACAGGCATGAAAAAATACACCTCACATTGACCGCCGTTTCCATAGCGGATTACAAAAGCGCTTTCCTGTCCTCTCGCTCTTATAAAATCCTCCTGCTTCTTCCGTAATGCAAAAGCCTTTGCATCTCCTCCGTGATCCAGGATAATTAATCATTTACCTCATTTCTTTTTTTCCAAATTTTATTACAGCAACCACAAGCATCAATACGAAGACCAGAACCGCAACCGGCAGGAAAGGAAACAGCATAAATGTCGCTGTGCCAGATTCCACTGTAAAATCATGCAGGGAACAGGACACCAGATAACCGCTGTAGCAATAAGGGTATGCTATCCATAACGGTGTATTTGCGACCAG
>VSOD01000302.1 GCA_009774655.1 Lachnospiraceae bacterium | reverse complement strand
TTCTTTTCTGTTTTTCTTGGGCTTTGGCGGTACTTTAGGTGTTTCCGATTTAGGAGGAGCAGAAATCTTTTCAGTCCTATCGGTATTTCCTTTCCCTTTGGCCACTTTTCTTTCTGTTGCAGATTTCTCTCTCTTTGCCTTATCCTCTGCTACCTTTTTTGCTTTTTTCTCTTCTTCCTTATCGTCTTTATGGAAATAGTCCTCAGCCCATTCATATACCACATCATAACGGACGACGGCGCAGTTCCCCTTTGTCTGCTTCCTGGCCTGATTATAGATATAATCAAAGCATTTCTGCCACGTCTTATGCTCCTGCACTACATCCTCTGCCAGCCCTTCATCCTCCCGGCACCGCTCCAGAAGATACCCGATAATAGGATCCGCAAAAGATTTATCTTTAGCGTCTGCCAGTTCCTTTTTCAGCTTTTCCTCTGCCCGCTGCTTTACCGGTATGCTGTCCTGTTTGCTGGTGTTTTTGCTTTCCTCCAGTTCAGGAGTCTCCTGCTCACTTTCTGTATTTTCTTCGATTACCTCAGATGTACCGCCTGGCTTATCTTCCTCCGCCTGTTCCACAATCAAATCGCATTTCTCATCTACACTTTTTTCTTCCCCGGTGTCCGTATTCCCCGCCGCATCCACGACGCCACTGTTCATCAACCATTCATATTCCTTTTCGAGCCTCTCATTTGTCACATCAAAGAGAGTATCCCCGTCAGAATCATAAAAGACCGTTACTTCCAAGCGTCTCAACGTCTTATATGTCTTGCCCATCACGATAATATCGGTACTGTTATTCTCAGCATTATATCCGCTTCTCAGATACTCTTTTACAACCTGTGCCCACTCCCATCCATAGGCACTCTCTGTTGTATTTTCAGCCGTGAAATGCTTGACCTTACTCTTCTCTTTCATGCAATCCCCGATCTTCTTCCATGTTTTCGACTGCAGAGCTTTTTTACTCTCTTCCGACAAGGTTCCTTCAAATCCGTTGCTCTCCATACTGCGCCTCCTCTTCTTCAAAATCGAAAAAAATATAAAAGTGCTCTTTTTCCACTGTTTTTTCGGTGGTTACGGTTCCACTCATACTTCCCAACGAATGAAATATCTTTCGCCATTGCCATATGTCCGAATGAAACATTGGCATATACCATATTTCCTGCCCCTCGTTTTCCCTGGGGAATAATGCCTGGCCGGTCAAAGGATTGGTAATCGTATTCCCTACGCAGATATAACCAGCGCATCCAAGTAGGGAAAGCTGGATATAGCACATTTGAGCCACAACCCGATCCACGTCCTGCCCTGCAAATATCACATGATTCTGAAAATTATATTTAGATTTTTTTAAAGTGTTTGCCGCCGCTATCAGTGTCGCCCCGGCTCCGCAGGCCGGATCGCAAATGGATATGTATCCCTGTTCCTCAATCTGCCTGTCAACATTTCCAATAGTCATCTGTGACATCATTTTGCATACCTCGTATGGCGTGAAAAATTGGCCTTTCCAGTGATTGCCCAAGTTTAGGTTCATATACATTTTTCCGAGAAAATCCTGCTCCGGCTCATTTTCCAGAGCCATAACGATGATATGGAGAATCTCTGCTGCCGTTTCCACTGATCCAAGCCTTTTTATGCACTCAGAATATTCCCTTTCCCTTGCCTGAAAATGTTCTGGTGTCCGATCTGTCGCATTGCTTATTGAGCATGCTATAGCACTCATCAAATCAGCCCACACCTGCCAGGAACTCCTTGAATAACAGAATCGGCTAAATACATCCATAAATTCCTTTTCAGTTCCCTTTATCTGCTCTGATTTCCTTTTCATCCTCATTCCTTCCTACGAATACAGCCTGTAGTTCAGCTCTTGCCCACGTAATATCACGATATTTCCTCTGCACATTTCAAGGATCCTGCTTCCAACCGCTTCATCAAATCCGATCAGTGCTTCCGGCGTCTTCTCCGTAGATATGACCATTGGCTTATTATGCATATAGCGATAGTTCACAAGCTCATAAAGGATATTTAAATCTGCTTCTGTTGAACGTCCTTTGAGCAGGTCGTCTATGTATAATAACCTTGCATTGCAAAATCTCCCTATTGCCGCGTAATAATTCTCTTTGTCCATTACCGTCTGCTTAATCTCTGTGATCACATTTCTGTATGACATATAAACGACGCCGACCATATGTGTATTTAGCAATTCATTGCAGACAGCCATCCCCAGATGCGTTTTTCCTGCACCAACCTGGCCGGAAAACAAAATAGAATTCCTTTTTTCATGTTCAAATCTCATGAAATCAGTGACATACTGCCTGGCCTTAGATTTTGCATTGTCCAGTTGCTGTATATTCCCTGTATCAAAATTATCAAAAGACTTTCCACAGAATTCCTCAGATATGCCACTCTGCTGCAGAAGTTCTCTTGTCCTTCGCATTTCATAGCAGTCACATCTGCATGCAAATTCACGTCCATTCTCATCAACACTCACGACAAATCCGATATCATTACATTTTGTGCATTCATGCTCTTCTCTACAGTCGCTTCTCGAATGCTCCTTCCTGATCCTGTTCATCATTGCCGTAAGTTCATCCATTGCGACAATCTCCATCCTTTCCTCTATCGCTCCGGTTTTCATTCTCAAGCCGCTCAAATAATGTCCGGTCATATCTGCTTTTTTCTACATCTGCACTTTTGGCTGCATAATTTGCTGTATTGCCTGTCGCTCGATACCCCTTGTCCTGCTCTCTTGCAAGCCACGAATTCACAAATCGCGTAATCCCCCTCCTCGTCTTTCTCTTATGCGGGTTCGATAAACACCACCCTCGCATCTCGTTGAACTGTTGCTTTACATCCACATTTGGGTAAAGTCTTACGTATTCTGCAAATAATGCTTCTGTTGGTCTCCATTCCGACCCGTCGTTGAGGATAAGCGATTCAACATCTGCCTCCGGCTCTGAGGTCTGCTTTACAGAACTCTGAGCAAAAGTATTTATATTCTTTTTATCTCTATTCTCTATACTCTTATCTCTAATCTCTGGTGGACGAATGTCGGACATTTGTCCGGCCATCTGTCCACTATCTGTCCCGACAAATGTCTCACTGTTATCAACTAAAAGCCTTGACTTTTCTGCATTTATCGCACTTCGATATTTTCTTTTTCTGTCTCCCTCGCTAGAGCTCTGACCTATAAAATTCTGGATGTCAGTCATATAAATTGCACCGTTATCCAAGATTTCAATGAATCCCATCTGCTCCAGAATCTTAATCGCCTTTTCCACGGTTCCAACCTGATGGTTCGTGATCGTAGCGATCATATCTGGTGTATAGGGAATAATATCCCTATACATCAAGCGGCCTTCTTGCCGGAGGCTCCGCAGATACAGCTTCAAGAGAATATCGCTGTAGATGTATCCATCTTTCATGGCCTGTAACAGCTTCATATCTTCCGAATCAAAAAAACCTTCTTTTAGTTTTAGATAGTAATATTTCTTATTATCTGCCATCTCCCGACCTCCTT
The DNA here is from genome assembly GCA_009774655.1 of Lachnospiraceae bacterium. Taxonomy (GTDB): domain Bacteria; phylum Bacillota; class Clostridia; order Lachnospirales; family Lachnospiraceae; genus UBA3282. The sequence continues at coordinate 1,921 of VSOD01000302.1, read as the reverse complement.
AAAAGACCACCTTACTTCCTTCATCCGTCTTTACAACGTCAAGATTCTGTGGAAATCTTGCCTTCATCGTAGGATCATGCGTAATCGCCATAATCTTAAAATCTGGATAGCGGCCCTGGATCGTCTCCAGTGCATCACAATATGCTTGAATCCCATCTCCATCTAAGAAAGGAGGCTCATCTATAAAGAGCATTCCTAATTGGATCCCGGCAGATGACGACTTGATCTCAGCCAGGGCAAGGATAACAGATAAAGATGATTTGACTTTCTCACCACCCGATTTTGACAGGTACGGCAAAACAGATTTTCCATACTCATCTATAAAAATATCAAGGGACACTTTCTCCTTTCCATTCTTCTGCAGTCTCTCTAAACGAAATTCCACTCCCATCTTTCCACCTGTCATCTGTCCGAGTATAGAATTTGATGTTGCTGTCAGCTTCGGAATGATCGACCGGATGATCTGATGCGGAACACCACTTTGACTAAACGCAGTCTTCAATATGTCATAGTCCGCCGTTTCCTTTGCGTAATCCATCTGTTTTTCCTGTAACGACATGATCTCCTTTTTCAGTTTAGAGATCTGCTCTGATCGCTGCTGCAGCGCGCCAATCTGCATCTGTTTTTTCTTTACCAGCATATTGATCGCATCCACATCTGCATTCATTCTGTCAACAATGCTGGTAAGCTCTTCCATATCGCTCATGGCAAGGATTTCCTTATCTGCCTCTGCGTGCTTCTCAATAATCTCCACGTCAATATTCTCCAACTCTCCAACAAGCTCTAATAACCGGCCCGCAGCTGTAGCCTTTCTTTCCTCTGCCACCGCCAGCTGCTTTTCCTTATCAAGCCAGGGTTTCAACATAATGATGGAATTCTTCACGAATGCATGTTCCTCAAAGGATTTTGCATACTTATCACGCTCCTGATCTGCCTCAGTGCCTTTTATTTTGACCGTAGCAAGCCTTTTTTCTGCTTCGAGTATATTTGACTGCAGATTATCTAAATCGGCTTTAATTAGGGCAATCTTGCTTTCCCTTTGGTTCAGTTCTGCCATCTTATCAAGATACGGTCTCAGCTCGGCGCATTTCTGACGAAGTTCCGCTACTCTGGCATTTGGATTTTCCATGCTTTCAAGCCGGGCCTGCAGGGAAGAAATTTTCTCGTCATATGGAACAAGAACTTCTTTGCACTCTGCTTTCATTACCGCTATCTGTTCCGGATATTCACCAAGAGCATTCTTAGCTGCAATGGCGGTTGCAAGGAATCCGCATTTTGCATTGCCGATATCCACACACTCCACGTTTTCGAGAAGTTCAGCCTGCTTTTGGTATTCAGCCCGCCTTTGATCCATTTCTTTTAATCTGTACTCATACTTCGAGCAAACCTCGGCGCGCTCAATGCGAGCATCAGAAAGCTGACGTTCAAGTTCTCTGTATGACCGTTCACAATCATACGCTTCATCCAGCTGTTTCTTGGATTGTTCGTACTCTGCAGCATTCGAACATGTAACCGCATCCTGCGCTGTTGGTTGCAGCGCCGCCAGTTCCATTTCTTTCTGCGATACTTTGATCTTCATGCTGTCAATGGATTTCTGCTCTGCATCTGCCTGCTGTCTAAGGCTCTCTGCCTCCGTTTTTTTAGAAGAGTACAGCGCGGATTCGCCGGCCAGTTGCATTTCTCTTTCCGTTTGGGAATTGTACTCTGCAACTTTCTCCTCAATCTCTGATCTACTGCGCAGGATAACCTCACTACTTTCGATGATTGCCTGCTGAGTTGCTCTGTTTTGGTCTGTAGCAGCCTTTTTACTCTGCAGAGTAGTAATAGATGACAACAGCTTTATCAGCCTTTCTGCGGCCGCCTGCTGATTTGCAAGGAGCAGTTTATTTTTATCCCGCTCTGCGATCTTCGTCTGCAAGCT
>VSOD01000301.1 GCA_009774655.1 Lachnospiraceae bacterium | reverse complement strand
CCGCTATGTAGATGTATTCCGACTTCGCCGTCCGCAGATTTTCATTGTAAAAATTGCCGCCCTGCAGGATCTCACCTGTCTGGACATGGATCTTCGTCCCTGCCGGCTGCTTTACCCGCAGCGCAAATAATCCGGTGATCTCCTGCCCCAGATCCAGAACCAGCTCTCCCGCCGGTGTATGGAGCAGCTCCACCGGCTCGAAAGTCTCATGCACCGTCACCGGCAGACTCATCCGCTCCGTCAGCACGCCCTTCGGCGGTTCACAAAGCTGCGCCTGACAGGGCTCTGTCTCCGCCAGCGTATCGTCCCGCAGCTCCCCGTCATAGAGATTGGAAAAGGCGATCTTGCTGCGCCGCACGCGCCAGCTCTCGTCCGTTCCGATAACCGTCTCGTAACCGTCCTCGTAAACAATACGCAGCTCCGCGATCAGCTTCCAGTCATTGCCATAAAATCCCACATCCTCCAACGCCGAAAACCCGAATCTCGCCTTATACCAGCCGTTGCCCAGAAGGACCGACAACCGCCCCGAAGACTGCAAGAGCTTCGTTACATCATAAGTCTGGTACTGCACCCATTCATTGTAATCATTGCTGTAAGGCGTCAGATATTCCTCCCCGATCCGCTGCAGGCTGCCCGCCGCATCCCCCTGCTCCGCCTGATAAAAGGCTTCATACAGCCCCAGGCCGCAGATATAGAGTCTGGCCCTTTTTACCGGCCTGTCCACCTGCACATCCTTCTCGAAAAAGGGATGCCGCTTCTCCGCACTGTCACAGGTGATCCACTTACCACTCCAGGCTTCCTGCAGTTTGGCCGTTTCAAACCACTGCACTGCGCCCGCAGCCTCTTCTCCCGCTTCACTGCGTACCGTCACCGTCCAATAATAACGGGTGTATGGTTTTAATGTCAGCGCTGCCGGATACGCCAGACTGTCCGCAGCCGCATCAAACCCCGAGTCAAACAAAATCTCCCCCATCTCTTCATCCGCCGCAACCTGCAGCCTGGCCGCCGCCTGTCTCCTGCCTTCCGCTTCCTTCACCTTCCAGGAAAAAACGGTGCGCGGCATCCGAAACCCCAGCGGGTTGGTCAGATGGTTTACCTTCATGTCATAGATCTGCATATGATACCCCTCCAGTTTTCTACTACATTTTATATAGATCCTGTGCCTGTCTGTTAACGAATTGTTGTCTTTTTTATTGTAACAAACTTTCTTTCCGATGAACATCCATAAATTGGTATTGTAACAACCGATCCGGACTTGTGACCACCGTATCATCTGCCGCACAAAAAGCCTCTGAAGCAGATAAGAGACTTTTACTCAGCGCTCTCTTTCGGCACCATTTTACAGATCGCACATACTCTATAGTAACCCTCAGACAAAACAGGACTGCTATTATGAAATTCTATCCCAGCGCATATGCAAAGATCACCGGTAACGCCGATCATCCTGCCCTGCGCGGAACCGCTTATTTTTATCCGGTTCCGTCAGGCGGTGTGCTGATCGAAACGGAGATCTTTCACCTGCCTTACGAAGATGCCGCGCCCTACAGTCAATTCTACGCCATGCACATTCACGAAACGGGCGACTGTTCTCTTCCTTTTGATAAGACCGGCCCGCACTACAACCCCGGCGGACTGCCTCATCCGCAGCATGCCGGCGACCTGCCCCCGCTTCTTGGTAACAGAGGCTACGCTTACGGCGCCTTTTATACCGACCGATTTGAACTGCCGGAGATCATCGGCCGAGCTTTGATCATCCACAGCGCAGTCGACGACTTCACCACACAGCCTTCCGGAAACGCCGGCGACAAGATCGGCTGCGGCGTCATTACCGAAAACTATGAAACGCCAGGCTGGTTTCCTTCTGTATAAAATCTCGTAAAAAAAGCCTTCAGCATACCGCCAAAGGCTTTTTTATCTTGCTGTGTATTCCTATTCTGTCCAGTTTCTTCTCAGTTTCACAAATCCGGCGATCGCACCGACGATAACACCGGCGCCCGCCACTGAAATGACAAGCGTCCAGAAGATTCCGCCAAGTCCCGATTTCTTCCTGGCAAGATCGGCGTCTGTGATCTCCTGCATACCGGCCGCACCAACTGGCGGTGCCGCCACCTGCTCGCCGTTCTCCGTAGATGTTGTGATTTCTTCCGAGATACCTGCATCCTGTCCGGACGAAGAGGCGTCGGTTCCCGCACCTCCACCTGTCCCGGTGCTTCCATTTCCCTGACCGGAAGACGACGCATAGGTATCTGCCGACGTTGTGGGCGCCTGCTCCTGCGGCGCTGCCGCCTGCGTGTTACCCGATCCTGCATTTGTCCCGGAGCCGGCATTACTGCTGTTATTATTGCTGCCACTGTTATTGCTGTTGTTATTGCTATTGCTGCTGTTATTGTTATTGCTGCTGTTATTGTTATTGCTGCTGTTATTGCTGCCGGCATTTCCCGACTGTCCGCCGCCGGATGATCCATTGTTCTGCGCCTGGGTCGTATTCTGCTGCTGTGTTCCTGTCGTATCCGTATCTGCAGACGGCTTCGTCTGTGATGACGGCGTAGTCGTCGTTGACTCCTGCTTCGGGTTATCTTTTGTAAAAGTCACGTCCAGGACATTATTGCAACCGGCCAGATCCTCGTATTTGATCGTAAGGTTCATGGATTTGCTGTTCGTTATCTTCCGCTCTCCCTTATCAGACAGATAAATTTTGTTTATGGAATAGCCGTCTTTTGCCTTGATGGCAATCGTTCTGGATTCTTTCTGATCGTTCAGTTCACAGATCATATCCCCGTCTTCCCCTTTGATCTCCACATCTCCGCCCTCAGAATTCATAACCAGCAGTTTCTGAGTCGTCGGTGATGAGCCCTCCGGAGTCGCCACCTCAACGATAGCAAACGGGCTGAAAGAATTACAGGTGATCATCAGGCCGTAAGTCATCACCACACAACTGATCTCCTCGGCGATCAGTTCGTTATTCTCACCTTTCCTGAAGTGATACGCCTTATATGTTACGCCTGCATCTTCCGGACTGAACCCTTTCGGAAACCCTACCAGCAATCTGACGCTGTTTCCTGTACTGATAACATTATGATTACAATGTGTCAGACGCAGTTCATATGTAGCGCTGGCTTTTATCGTTGTGTCGCTGTCCAGTTTTTCCTCAATCTGATCCAGCATCTGCTCCGTCTCTTCCGCTGTTGGATTAGAAACCTCCAGCTGCGGTTTCGAAGCGACAAGTTTGATCCGGTCCACCACATCGACAAGCTTCTTTCCGTCACTGGTCTGCCAGCCGTTATAAGAAAGGTCGCCCGGCTCCAGCAGTACCGGCTTCGCTCCTAATGTAAGATCGATTCCCTGCGGCCGATAGGAACAGATGGCAATTCTTTTCTTCGCATAGTAGGTAAAGCTGTCCGGCGCCTTCTCGCTTCCTACGCCAATAACACCCGTAATCTGGAAGGTATAGCCGGCATAGTTATCTGCCAGCATCTGACTGGGTGTAAAATCAAATTCTACCGTCCGGTCGCCGACAAATTTAAAATTCTCGATCTTACTATTCTCTGCTCCGCTCCAGCCGTCACTTACCGTAAGCTCATAACCTGCCTCCTGCCCCTCGATCACTTTCAGCGACTCATTGAATTCCGCCTTCACATGATAGGTTTTGCCGCAGGTGATGTAACCCGTATTGCCGGGCGTGATTTTCTTCGCAAAAGGAGAAGGTACAAAATTCCCTTTGGGATTTTCCAGTTGGCCGGTGGAAACGATGAAATCTTCTTCTGTTCCCTGGAAATTCCAGTTTTTCTCCAAATCTTCCACCGTCAGGTTATCTCCGTACAGCGGGCCTGCCGGCGCCTTTTTTGTAATGGCAAACTCAATATACTTGCTGTTTCCATTGGCGATGACCAACGCGTCCTTAAGCTGCGGCATGGCAAAAGGTTTCGGGTCCGAATACCCCCAGTTCCCGACTACATACTGACCGGTGCCCGGCATATACTGATAAAATCGCGTGAGGATATATACCTGCTCTTTATCGACGGCTTCCTGATATCCCATGCCTTTGTAGCTGACCTTAAAGACACCCGTCTCCGTCTCAAACTCCGTTCCGTCCCGATACTCAACGCACAGCCCTTTATCTTCGAAAATCTTCTTATACTCTCCGCTGTCCTCAATGCCGTCATCCGTATCTCCTTCATCCGGCGACTCTTCCCCGCCCCCGGAACTGCTGTCCGTAAGCTGCGGATAGGTAAAGGAAAAACCTGCTCCCGACATGACACCGTTCGGCTTGTGGTTCTGCCCCATCACTTTTTTGTCCGCAAGAAGATATCTGGTACTGTCCGTACCGCCTTTCATGCCGTCGTTGGCCGTAGCGTCCAGACCATACCATTTACCGTCTATCTGTACATAATTCCACATATGCAGATTATCACTGCCGTCCGGCGCCCGGTAGCTCCCCTGTACGAGTACACTTTTGATGCCCAGAGTATCCAGAACCGTCTTCACCGCCCTGGCATACCCCTCACAAAGACTCTTTCCCTCCACGAGAGCGCCATAGGATGTACGGACATACTCATTATTACCCGTAGCAGCTGTATACACCGTATTATCTATGATCGCGTTGTTTACATAAATCACCTGTTCTTCGACCGAACTCGACTGGCTCCTCGCGCCCTGCACGATCTCATTGATCCTGCTCTCATGTGCTTTGATCGCATCCTCCACCGCACTCTGACTGGTAAAGCCCTGTGTAAAATAAGTGTCCGCCCTGCCGGTTCCGAGAGAGGCACCATACACCATCGCATCATTGTCAGACACACTGGAATCCGGCGCCGGTTTCTCCGTCACACTGATGGACAGACCGGAAAAATCCACATAGAAAATATCCGGATAGTCCGCATAAAAGGCATCCCGCGCCGCACCGAATACACTCAAAATGGTTTTCTCATTGTAGGCCGCCAGCTGCTCGCTGGTAATATGACCGTTTGCCACAAGATCATACTCCTGTTCTCCGGTCTTGAAGATGTCCTTCTCATACATCTTATACATGGCATCGTAGATGCCCTTTGCATCAGCATTCAGCTGATTGTAATAATACCGCTCATTATTTTTGTTCTCCGCTTTTACGCTGCTGCCGATTCCTGTCAGGCTAAGCGGCAGCGCAAGCAGAACGGCCAGTGCGGCAGCCAGTAATCTCTTTCGTCTCATAGTTTCTACCTCTTCTGTTTTCCGGGCGCCGCTGTCCTTCCTCACCAGTCAGCGGCCCTGTTCTGGTAAAATTTTAGCGGTTTTAAGAGGGGTTGTCAAGGGTTTACATAACACATTTTTCATCCAATCGGTTTTTCCACATCCCGCCTCGCAAATTCCTTTTTTCTCCCCGATTCATGACACAAACTCCTCATTTCACGGCTTACCTGATCCTGACTCTTATTCAACTATCCCAGCCCACCAGACTC
>VSOD01000300.1 GCA_009774655.1 Lachnospiraceae bacterium | reverse complement strand
TGCGGATCCTGCGTGAGTCGATCCGGGCGGCAGTATACGGAGAAGAACAGATATAAGGAGAAAAAGGTGACGCTGAGAAAAAGATTAATCACGATTCTGATCATCGTACTTTGTGCCGGCGGGGTGTATGCCGCCGGTCATTTCGGGCTGACGATGAGACATAATGAGGAGACGGAGGCAGAAGAGGATTCGCTGTTTACGCGCAGGGAAACGATCTATCTGTGGTATACGGATGAAGCGCTGACAGATTATTTAAACAGTGTGGCGGTGGCTTACAGTGAGTATCAGGATGCGGTGCGTGTGATGCCGGTCTATACGTCCGGCAGGGAATATCTGGAGACGGTCAACCAGGCCGCGCTCCACACGGAGGAAGTGCCGGATCTGTACATTATAAGCAACGATTCTCTGGAAAAGGCATATCTGGCGGGGCTTGCGTCGGAGGTCAGGCTGCCGGAGGGTACGCTGACCATGGAACAGTGGTATCCGGAGACGGCGGTGCGGGCGGTGACGTATCGTGACAAGCAGATCGCCTACCCGTTTTATTTTGAGACAAGCTGTTTTTTGTATAACAGGACTTATCTGGAGGACTGGGCGCGGGCGCAGATCGAGGCGCAGCAGGATATGGAGGGAGCGCAGCAGCAGGCTGATGAGGCGGCGGAGGCCGGGACAGAGAGCACCTCGGCTGACGGTGAGAGTGCAGGCCGGGAAGAGGGTGACGCGGAGGCTTCAGACAGCATGGAAGATGCGGTGGAGGCAAGAGTGGAACAGGCTTTGCCGGACACGATTGACGATATTCTTACCTTTGCCTATGAATACGATGCGCCGGAGCAGGTGGAGGGAGTCTTCAAGTGGGACGTGTCCGATATCTTCTATAATTATTTCTTTGTAGGCAGCGCCATAGATGTAGGCGGCCCCAACGGGGACCAGGCCGACTCGATCCATATTTATAATGAAAATGCGATCAAGTGTATGCGGGTTTATCAGGACTTAAACCAGTTCTTTTCCATCGACACGAAGGAGATCAGCTATGACGGTGTGCTGCAGGAGTTTATGGACGGTAAGATCGTCTATACGGTGGCCACGTCGGACGCCCTGTCCAAGATCGAGACGGCGAAGGCGGAAGGGAATTTTGCATATGAGTACGGGATTTCCATGCTGCCGGATGTGAGCGACGAACTGGCGTCGTCCTCCCTGTCCGTGACACAGTGCGTGGTCGTCAACGGTTATTCCGAGAAAAAGGATATGGCCAATGATTTTGCGGTCTATCTGACACAGCACGCCAGCGATACGCTGTTTGACAGAACGGGAAAGCTGCCGATCGGCAATGTGGGAGATACTTATGCGGATGCCAACCGGGAAGCCTTTTTACAGGAGTACAAAAGTTCCGTCCCGATGCCGAAGATGATCGAGACGAGCAATTTCTGGGTGGAACTGGAGATTACTTTTGCCAGGATCTGGGGCGGAGAGGACGCCAACAGTGGCTTAAAGGCGCTGTCCGAGAAGATCATGTCGCAGGTGGTCGGCGGAGAATACGAAGAGGAATACATCGATCTTCCGGAGGAAGTCGTGGAAGAGTACGTGGATGAGGAGACGGAGGAAGAGGAAGAAGAATAAAAAGGCGTCCCGCCAATGCATATTTCATAGAGGAAACGGAAAAAATGAGACAAAGCATGGACAGTGTTTTGTCTCTTTTTGATAGAGTGGACTTGAAGGAGGAATCTTATGTTTGGGTTTTTGATCGCATTGTTGTCGGGAGCGCTTATGAGTATACAGGGCGTGTTCAACACGCAGGTGACGAAGACTTCCGGAATCTGGGTGGCCAATGCCTTTGTGCAGTTTACGGCGCTGCTTGTCTGTCTGGCATCGTGGCTTGTCACGGACAGGTCTTCTTTTACGACGCTGTGGAAGGTGGAACCGAAGTACATGCTTCTGGGCGGCGCGATCGGCGCGGTGATCACCTATACGGTGATCAAGGGTATGGAGATGCTGGGGCCGGCCAGAGCGGTGATGATCATCGTGATCTCACAGCTGATCGTGGCGTATCTGATCGAGCTTTTCGGACTTTTTGGCGTGGAAAAGCAGCCGCTGGAGATGCGCAAGATCGTGGGAATGGGCGTGGCGATTGCCGGAATTGTGATTTTTAAGTGGACATAATTGCCAATTTATCTTACAATAGAAATACAGTGCACAGCGGGAACTTCCTTGAGGGACGACAGCGTCCGGAAAGGAAATTATGTGTGAACAAAATTTAAAAAGAAAAGCGGCAGTGATCCTGTCGCTGTGTATGGCGGTAAGCGGTGTATCACTTGTGCTGGGCGGATGTACCAGACGGGAGCAGCTTGTGCTGGAGACGGCGGATATGGCGGACGAGAGCAGAGGCGGCGAGCCGGGGATGTCCGGTCGGTCTTCTGATGGAGAAGCAGCCGGAACGGATTCGGGCCGGGGACAGGAGCAGCCGGAGAGCGGACAGCAGGCAGGTCAGGGACAGGCGCAGACAGGAATCGGGCAGCAGCCGGGCCAGGGCCAGTCCGGCACGGCTGGTGACGAGGCGGCAAAGGCCGGACAGTACGGAGCCGATGCGGACGGATCCGCACAGACTGTCGGCGGAGAACAGCCGGCAGACAGCACAGTGATCTGGGTGCACGTCTGCGGGGCGGTAAGGAAGGCCGGCGTGTATGAGCTGCCGGCGGGCAGCAGGGTCTTTGAAGCGGTGCAGGAAGCAGGCGGTTTTGCGGCGGATGCGGATGAGAGTTATGTTAATCAGGCGCAGCGCCTTTCCGACGGCGCGAAGCTGGTGATTCCTACGGTGGAACAGGTCGAAGAGGCTGCCGGGGACAGCCGGACGGAAGCAGGCCGGATCGGCATCGTGGAACAGGCCGGTGTGCAGGAGGCCGGATACGGCGTGAGTGCCGCCGGAACCGGGGACAGCGACGGGCGGACGGATCCGGTATCCGTGTCAGCGGACGGCCGGATCAATATCAACACGGCCCCGGAGGCGCAGCTGTGCGAGATTCCGGGGATCGGCGCCACAAGGGCGGCGGCCATTGCGGCATACAGGCAGGAGCACGGCGGGTTTTCTTCCATAGAAGAGATCATGAACGTGAGCGGCATTAAGGAAGGAACCTATGCGAAAATAAAAGACCGCATCACGGTAAATTAACGATAACAGTTCGAAGGGTTACAGGGGATTGTATCGGTCAGAGGTGTAAGAGGGAATGGGACAGAAAGTATTAGTGGTTGACGACGAGAAATTGATTGTGAAGGGCATCCGTTTCAGTCTGGAGCAGGACGGCATGGAAGTGGACTGCGCTTATGACGGGGAGGAAGCGCTGGAACTGGCGCGGCACAACGCTTACGATATGGTACTGCTGGATGTGATGCTGCCGAAGATGACGGGATTCGAAGTTTGTCAGCAGATACGGGAATTTTCCAATGTACCTATAGTTATGTTAACCGCTAAAGGCGAGGACATGGATAAGATCCTGGGACTTGACTACGGCGCCGACGACTATATCACCAAACCTTTTAACATACTGGAGGTCAAGGCGAGGATCAAGGCGATCATGCGCAGGACTGTCAGAGGCGGTGAATCCAGAGACAATGCCAGAGTCGTGGAAAAAGGCGGTATGCGTCTGGTCTGTGACAGCAGAAGAGTCTATATCGACGGCAGGGAGATCAATCTGACGGCCAAGGAATTCGAGGTGCTGGAGCTTTTGATGAAAAATCAGGGCAGGGTGTACAGCAGGGAGAATCTGTTGAAGCTCGTGTGGGGGAATGACTATCCGGGCGATGTGAGAACTGTAGACGTACATATCAGAAGACTGAGAGAGAAAATCGAGAATACCCCCAGCGATCCGGTCTATGTACGAACCAAATGGGGTGTGGGATACTATTTTGCTTAAGAACAAACTGCGTAATATAAAAATTCTGAGAAGTCTGAAATCACGAATCTTTCTGATCCTGCTTATCGTAGGACTGATACCCTGTGTCAGTATGCGGTATGCGATTCTACAGAATTATGAGCAGCGTGCGGTCAATGTCAAGATTTCCGACGTGTCCACGCAGCTCAGGATTCTGGCCAATCACCTGATCACATATCATTATCTGCAGGACACTTCTTCCGAAGTGATCAATGCCGAACTGGATCAGCTTTCCAGCCTTTATGACGGCCGTGTGCTGGTGATCAACAACGATCTTAAAGTGGTCAAGGACACTTACGGTATCAGCGAGAACAAAACGATCATCTCCGAGGAAGTGGTGCGTTGTATCAAAGGCGAGAACACCAGCCGCTATGACAGGAACAACGGCTACGTGGAGATGACGATCCCGATCACGGAGACGGTCACTCTCGGCGGTAACGAGAAGGAGGCCAAGGAGCGGAAAGAGATCGTGCGGGGTGTGATGCTGGTCAGCGCGTCAACGGACAGCATCAGCGTGACGATGGAGATTTTAAGCCGCAAGGCATTGATCGTGGAGGTTATCGTGATCATTGCGACGACGATCGTCTCGGTGCTGGCCGCCAAGATTCTGATCAGGCCCTTTGAGAAGATCACGGAAGCGCTCGATGAGGCGCAGGAGGGCTACAGCAGCGATCCAATCTCCGTCACCGACTGTGTGGAGACGGAACATATCGGCGATGCTTTTAACAGAGTACTGGGGCGGATGAAGGTGCTGGATACGTCCAGACAGGAGTTTGTGTCCAATGTGTCCCATGAGCTGCGGACGCCGATCACTTCCATGAAGGTGCTGGCGGATTCGCTGATCAGCCAGAAAGATGTGCCGGTGGAACTGTATCAGGAGTTTATGGAGGATATCGCAGAGGAGATCGACCGGGAGGATGAGATCATCACGGATCTTCTTTCACTGGTCAAGATGGACAGGACTGCGGCGGACTTAAATATCACGGAAGTGGATATCAATGCGCTGGTGGAGCTGATCATGCGCAGACTGCGGCCGATCGCGCAGAACCGGGATGTGGAGGTAGTTTATGAGAGCGTGCGTCCGGTCACGGCGGCCGTGGACGAGGTGAAGATAACGCAGGTCATCTCCAATCTGGTGGAAAATGCGATCAAGTACAACAAGGAGCACGGCTGGGTGCGGGTCAAGCTGGATGCAGACCATCAGTACTTTTCGGTGGAGGTGGCAGATTCCGGCATCGGCATTCCGGCGGAGAGTATAGATCATATCTACGAAAGATTTTACCGCGTTGACAAGTCGCGTTCCCGGGAGATCGGCGGGACGGGACTCGGGCTGGCGATCACCAGGAGCGCGATCCTCATGCACAGGGGCACGATCAAGGTAGAGAGCATTGAGGGAGAAGGAACGACGTTCACGATCAGGATACCGCTTAAGTACATTCCGGTATAACAGAAAAGAAAAGAGTAGTAATGCGTATGAGATGGATATTGAAAGCCGCAGCGCCTGTATATCTGCTGCTCCTGTAGTGTAGGG